>CAZRNL010000222.1:0-5474 GCA_964601395.1 uncultured Silicimonas sp.
CGTGCCGCACGAAAGCGAGCTGGTGATGGAGGAAACCTTCGGCCCTGTCATTCCGATCGTCCGCGTGCCCGACGACGACGAGGCGGTTATGCGGATCTCCAACTCGACCGCCTTCGGCCTTTCCTCCGGCGTCTGCACCAACTCTTGGCCCCGGGCACAGGCCTATATCGAAGGGCTGGACGTTGGGACCGTGAACATTTGGGAACAACCGGGCTACAGGATCGAGATGTCGCCCTTCGGCGGCATCAAGGACAGTGGCAATGGCGTGAAGGAAGGTGTGCTCGAGGCCATGAAGTTCTTTACCAACGTCAAGACTTACTCGCTGCCCTGGCCCTGATCGGGAATGTCGTTCACCCACAAGATCGTCTGGCTGACGGACCTGCACATCACGGAAAGCGGGCAGGTCGAGGGCACCGCCTGCGCCGCGCGACTGGCCCAGGCAATCGAGCAGATCAACCGCTGGCACGGCGACGCCGATGTCTGCGTCATCAGTGGTGACCTGACCGATACCGGAGCGCCCGGCGAATACAGCGCTCTGGCAAAGGGGTTGGCGCCCCTCGCCATCCCGCTTCTGACGATGATCGGAAATCACGACGACCGAGCGGCGTTCCGCGCCGCCATGCCTCCGTCGGGCACGGCAATGGCCGACTATCACCAGTTCCGCCATGACATCGGCAACCTGACGCTTCTCTGCCTCGACACCAACATCCCGGGCGATCACGCAGGTGCCGTCGATGAGGCGCGCTTGTCGTGGCTGGCCGATCAGCTCGCCGAGACCCGCACGCGCCAGGTGCTCGTCTTCACGCACCACCCGCCCGGACCCCTGGGGCTGTCGCTTTCCGACACGATCCCGCTGCAGGACGCCGAACCGCTGATGGCTCTGCTCGCCGCCGCGCCGCAGGTTGCCCACCTCTTGTGCGGCCACGTCCACCGCCCGGTCAGCGGAACGATCGGCGGCGTGCCGTTCACGACGCTCCGCGCGCTGGCGCATCAGACGCGAGCCCCGCACCGGCTCGAAAGGTGGTCCGACTTCGTGGCCCACGACGAGCGCCCGCAATACGGCGTGATACTCGTCGCCCCCGACCGCGTGATCGTGCAAGCGCTCGATCTGGAGGACCCAGCCTGATGCGCCACACCGAAGGCGAAGCCAACACCAGCGCCGCCCGCACCGAATGGGCATCGCGCGAAACCGACGAGGTGACCCGCGACCTTCTGAGCCGCGATGCCGGGGCCTTCCTGCACCAATCGCTGTCTTCGCCCTGCGCCGCGACCATCGCCAAGGCCGAAGGCATCTGGATCGAGGACACCGCGGGCCGGCGCTACATGGATTTCCACGGCAATTCCGTCCACCACATCGGCTACGGTCACCCCCGCCTGATCGCAGCGATCAAGGACCAGCTCGACACCCTGCCCTTCTCGCCCCGGCGCTTCACCAACGAAGTCTCCGTGCAGCTTGCCGAACGCCTCGGCGCGCTGGCCCCCTGGCCCGCCAAGGTGCTGTTCACCACCGGCGGATCGGACGCAGTCGAGGTCGCGATGAAGATCGCCCGCGCCGCAACCGGCCGCTTCAAGACCCTGTCCTTCTGGGACTCGTTCCATGGCGCTGGCTTCGGCGCGTCGTCCGTCGGCGGCGAAGCCACCTTCCGCAGCCGCATCGCCGGCCCGCTCCTTCCGGGAGCCGAGCACATCGCCCCCTTCCACTGTTACCGCTGCGCCTACGGCCACCAGGGCCCCGAGACTTGCGGCCTCGCCTGCGCGAAGATGGCGGACTACGTCCTGGCCCGCGAAGGCGACGTCGCCGCCGTGGTGGGTGAGCCGATGCGCGCTGTTCCGGTCGTGCCGCCACCCGACTACTGGCAGGCGGTTGCAGCCAGCGCCAAGGCCCACGGCACCTTGCTGATCATCGACGAGATCCCGACCGGCCTCGGCAAGACGGGGCGCTTCTTCGCCCATGACCACGACGGCGTCACGCCCGATATCATCGTCCTCGGCAAGGCGCTCGGCGGAGGCGCGCTGCCCATCGCCGCAGTCCTTGCCCGCGCCGATCTGGACGTGGCGGGCGACTTCGCCATCGGCCACTACACGCACGAAAAGAACCCGGTGACCGCCCGCGCCGCGCTGACGACGCTCGACATCATCGAGGACGAGGGCCTGACCGAGCGCGCCGCCCGTCTTGGCACCAACGCGATGGATCGGCTGCGCGAGAACCTCGCCCACAGCCCCGTCGTCGGAGAAATCCGCGGCCGCGGCTGCATGTTCGGTGTCGAGATCGTCTCCGACCGCGCCGACCGCACCCCCGACCCGGACCGCGCCGAACGCATCCTCTACGACTGCCTCGCGGCCGGCCTGTCCTTCAAGCTGAGCGCAGGCAATGTGCTGACACTTTCCCCACCAATGACGATTCCCGAAGCCGATCTCGACGACGCGCTCGCCATCGTCGAAACCGCCGTCCACGCCGCCGAATGAAGATCGTCCGGACAGATGCCGAGTTGTATCTGCCGACGCTCGACGCGCGCTTGCAGGCTGAAGGCCACGACATCACCCTCTTGCCCGACGGCATTCCCGAAGACGACCTGCTCGAGGCAGTGCGCGATGCAGATATCCTGATGATGTGCTACACGCCGGTCCGCCGCCGCGTGATCGAAGCGGCCCTCCGGCTGCGTGGCATCGTGAAGTACGGCGTCGGCATCGACGCCATCGACATTCCCGCCGCCAGGGACCATGGCGTTACCGTGGTGAACGTCCCCGAGTATGCGGAGAATACCGTCGCCGAGGGTGCCTTCCTCCTGATGCTGGCCCTGCTGCGCAAGCTTCCCGCGATCACCGCCACGATGCAGGCCGAGAGTTGGACCTGGCCGGAGCCGCGCTGGCTCGGACGCGACGTCGCGGGACTGACCATCGGTCTCGTCGGCCTGGGCCGCATCGGGCGCAGCATGGCGCGAATGGCTGGCGCCGGTTTCAGCGCCCATGTCATCGCATGCGATCCGCACCAGCCGGAGCAGGTCTTTGTGGACTCGCGCGTCGAGAAAGTATCGCTCAAAGAGCTTCTCGCCCGCTCCGACGTCGTCTCGCTGCACACCGTGCTGACGGACCAGACCCGCCACCTGATTGGCGCTCGCGAGCTTGCTCTCATGAAGCCCTCGGCGCTCCTCATCAACGTCTCGCGCGGCGGTCTCGTCGATCAGCCCGCCCTCATCGCTGCCCTCGATGCAGGCCGGATCGCGGGTGCAGGCCTCGACGTCTATGCCGAGGAGCCGCTCACGAAAGACTGCTCGCTGCTTGGTCGGTCGAACGTGATTCTTCTGCCGCATCTCACCTTCTGGACACACGAGGCGATGCAGCGCCTCGAGGAAGACACCCACGCCCGCATTGCCGAACTGATCGAGGGTCGCCCTGTCCTCATCCGCTCGAAAGATTCCCGACTTCAGGGTCAGACGGGAGCGATCTATCCCGAATGACCCTTCATCTTGTCTGAAATACGCAAAACCCGAGGAAATCTGCGCCGCAGGCGGTCAGCTGGACTTCCGGAAGATGCGGGTCGAGCGGAACATTTCTTCCAGAGACTCTATGCGCTCCCGCGCCTTGTCCGAGCGCCGGGTCTGAACCTCGGCGATCAGCGCCTCTACGATCAGGTTGATGCCAAGCGTCGAATCCCAGCTCGACGGCACCTCGACCATCGCATTGATCACATGGTCCGCGATCTTCGAGACCGGAGACCCCCATTGGTCGGTAAACAGCACGATCACCGCGCCACGTTCCTTGGCCAGCGTCGCGAGCCTGGCCAGATCCGCCTCGTAGCGCCGGATGTCGAAGACGATCAGAACCGACCGCTGCCCCATGTCCAGAAGATATTGCGGCCAGACATTGGGGGACTGAGACAAGAGCGTGACATCGGGACGGATGATCTGCAGGTGGTTGAAGAAGTAATCCGCGTTGGATCGCGTGATCCGTCCTCCGCAGAGCACGATATGCCGCCGGGGATCCGCTAAGATCTTTGCGACCGTGTCGAAGGTCGCGGGGTTCAACCGCTCGATCGTTCGGTCGAGGTTCTCGAACACCGCCTCCGCGAAATCCCGGAAGGCCGGCGAATCCTTCCGTCCTTCAGGCCAGCCCTCCCGCTTCAGGATCGGCTGCTTGATCTGGGCGCTGGCCTCGTCGCGAAGCGCGTCCTGCAACTCGGGAAACCCGTCGAACCCCAGCTTGCGCGCCAGCCGGATCACCGTCGGTGTCGACACGCTCGCCGCCTCGGCAAGCTTGGTGATGGATTGCAGTCCGGCGACGGGATAGTCGCGCAGAAGCGCGTCGGTCAGTTGCCGCTCTGCCGGTGTCAGGTCGCCCCGCTGATCCTGAATGCGATCCTTGACGATGTCGGGTCGTTTCAACGAAATGCCGCCTTTTGAAGCATCCTCTACAGAGTAGATTACGAACGTAGCTACGTCTACGAATATTTCTTGACAGGTTCGGGACGCCTGTAACTAATGCTTCGTGTGACCGAAGCTACGCCCATACGCATTCTGAGTTCGGCTGACGAACCTGTGGCCCAGGTCGTCAACCCGCAGGGCCGGGCGTCTGTCTGCCTTGTCTGCGAGCACGCCAGTCCCGCCATACCATCCTCCCTTGGCGATCTGGGGCTTGCAGACAAGGACAGGCTCAGCCACGCGGTCTGGGATCCGGGCGCCGAGGCGCTGGCCCGCGATCTTTCGGCGCGGCTCGATGCGCCGCTGGTTCTCGCGCGGTTGTCGCGGCTGGTCCACGATTGCAATCGACCGCCCGAACGCGCCGACGCCATGCCCGAGCGTACTGAGACGATCGAGATTCCGGGGAATCGTGGCTTGACGGAAGCGCATCGCGCAGCCCGCACACGCGAAGTCTACGATGTATTCCACCGGACCGTTTCAGAGACCCTTGACGGCTTCGCGCGTTCCCCTGCCCTTGTTACGATCCATTCCTTCACGCCGACCTGGTACGGCCAGCCACGGCCGACCGAACTGGGCATCCTGCACGACGAGGACGCACGCCTCGCCCTCGCGATGATGGACGCCGCCGAAGCAGGGCTGCGGACCGACCTGAACCAACCCTATTCCGCGGCGGACGGCGTGACCCACATGCTGGCGCGACACGGCACGGCACGCAGCCTGCCCTCGGTGATGATCGAGGTCAGGAACGATCAGCTGTCCACCGAAGGGCATGTGGCGCGGATCGGGACGATCCTGGCGCATATGCTGGCCACCTCCCTGGAACGGGGAGCCTGCGCCGCATGACCGGTTTCCTGCTGACATATGTCCGCTGGGTCGACCGGGTGAATCACGCCATCGGGCGCGTCGTGATGTACGGCATCTTCGTGATGATGGGCATCCTGCTGTGGTCGACCTTCACCAAGGTCGGCAGTGATCTCGGTTTCAACATCAACCCGTCGCTCTGGACGCTGGAAATGGCGCAGTTTGCGATGGTCGCCTATTACATCCTCGGCGGTC
>CAZRNL010000223.1:0-5455 GCA_964601395.1 uncultured Silicimonas sp.
AATGACGTCCTGCGTTGTCGCAAGACGGATGCGGGTCGAGGCAGCCTGCGAGGCGGCCAGCGGCCCGAAGTTGAACGTCGCGACTGGCGGAACCGGATTACCGGCGGCAAAGATCGCCACCGAAACTGCGCCCGGAGCGCTGACGTCGATCGGAACGGTGTTTCCGTTCTCGGCAATCTCGGGCGCGTTCAGCGTAACGCCGCCCTCGCCTACCGCTGCACCGCCGGTGAAGGCGGCGATGTCATCCTCGACCGCCGCCATGGCACGGATCGGCAGGACAGCGGCAGCAATTGCTCCCATCCCGACGATCAGTGTCTGTCTTCTTGTGAAGTTCATGCGATATCCTCCGTTTGGGTCGCCATCACTATTCCTTGAGGGTTTGCAGGAAGGCCACAACATCCTCAATTTGTTGCGCAGTCAGAAGCGGCTCAACGTCGCCCTCCGCCGCCTTGCCCGTATAGCCGTTGCCGACGCGGATGAAGCCTTCGGTCTTGTAGAAGGACGGCATGACCGACTCGGGGAACATAATCTTCGCGTTTGCCACGATCCCGCGCAGATCGGCTTCGGTCCAGCGGTCTGCGGCACCGTCCAGCGACGGACCGATCTCACCGTGAAACGGCAAGTCTTCAAGCGCGGTAACCTGATGACAGGCGATGCAGTTGCCTGCTCCCCTGTTCATGATCTTCCGGCCCTCGTCCGGATTGCCAGCCACACCGGACAGCGAGTCAGCCACAGCACCGTCCACGTAGGAGACGGCTGTGGGGGCAACGTTTTCCGCCCAGGCTATCGCCGTGCCAAGCGCCAAGGCTGCACATCCTGCGAGAATCTGTTTCATGGGTCCTCCCTGATCCCGTTTCAGCATACCGTAGCGCACAGCCTCCTTGCCTTGCAACAACAAATTCATTTAAGTGAATACGGATAGGCGTCAGCGCGTTAGCCGATTGTCGGCCAGAACATGACCATCCAGTTCGCGATCCAGTTGATCGTATTGGTGGCGATCAGCACTCCAAAGAGAATCAGAAGAAGCCCCATCGCCTTCTCGATCCGGCCAAGGTGCCGCCGGAAGCCGGTCATCCATTTCAGGAAAGGCCGGATGAACGCCGCGGCCAGAACGAACGGCGCCGTCATTCCGAAGGCGTAAGCCGTCAGCAGGCGTACACCCTCGCCAACTGATTCCTGACCGCCGGCGACGAACAGGATCGCGGCAAGAACCGGACCGACGCAGGGTGTCCAGCCAAAGGCAAAGGCAAGGCCGATGACGTAGGCTCCGAGAAGGCTGACGTTCTTGGTCGAGCCGACGTCCGCCCGAAGTTGGCGGTAGAGGAATCCAATCCGGATGACACCCAGGAAATGCAGCCCCATCGCGATGATGATCGCCGCCGCAATCCAGCGCAGAACGTCGAACCAGTCACGGACCAGTTGCCCGAATGTCGTCGCCGCCGCACCAAGACCGACGAAGATCGTCGTAACCCCAAGCGCGAACAGAATGGCCGCCAGAACGGCCCGATTGCGGACAGCAACCGGTATCGGACCATCACCGGCCTGCTGAATAGATGCTCCGGCCAGATAGGACAGATAGAAAGGAACCATCGGCAGGACGCAGGGCGAAAGAAATGATAGAAGGCCGGCCAGAAGCGCTCCGGTGAGCGTGATATCGAACATCCTCGGACCCTTCCCTGACGCTTGAAAAATTCACATATTCAGATTAGGTTGAGTTTAGATGACACGTCAATCGGCGCTAGGCCGCAGCTTTGTCGCAATTGTGTTCGCGGTACTTGCAGGTCTCGCGGCTGGTTCGGCACGCGCAGAAACCATATTGGTGATGGCCGAGGAAGCAGGATGCATTTGGTGCGCCCGCTGGAACAGGGACATAGCGCCAATCTATCCCAAGACGTCGGAAGGTCGTGCCGCGCCGCTTCGCCGGATCGACGCGCGAGGTCCAATTCCCGTTGACATAACGCTTAAGGGGCGCATCACCTATACACCGACATTCGTTCTCGTTCGCGACGGTCGGGAAATTGCCCGGCTCGAGGGATATCCGGGCGAAGATTTCTTCTGGGGCCTTTTGGGCCAGATGCTTGAGGAGGCCGGGATAGACCATGACCGCGCTGGATAACAACGCTACCGAACCCTATGAACCCAGATCCCTTCCGCGGATCACTCGGGACACCTGCCCCGAGGATCTCGACAAGATGATGGACAACGCGCAGGCCGCGTCGAACTTCCTGAAGGCGATCAGCCACGAAGGTCGGCTGATGATTCTCTGCCACCTTGCGTCAGGCGAAAAATCCGTGACCGAGCTGGAAGAACTTCTCTCGGCCCGGCAAGCTGCGGTTTCCCAGCAATTGTCCCGATTGCGCCTGGAAGGGCTGGTAAAGCCTCGGCGTGACGGGAAGGCCATCTATTACAGCTTGTCCGACGATCGTCCGACGCGCATCATTGACGTGGTTTACGATCTTTTCTGCAAAGACGGAGAGTAATCCCGCAATACGCTGAATCCAGGCTTAGGGAGGGCCGGGAGAATGCTGGACACAATAGGAGAGCCGGCCGCCGTTTCGCTGGTCGGTCTGATCGGCGGAGTACTTCTGGGCCTGGCGGCTCGGCTGGGCCGCTTCTGTACCCTCGGGGCCATTGAAGACGCATTGTATGCAAATGACAGTCGTCGGCTGCGGATGTGGGGCGTGGCGATAGGCGTCGCCATACTCGGCAGTTTCGGCGGCATCGCACTTGGCTTGATCGACGGGACACGGGTGTTCTACCTCGCTCAGGCGTGGAACCCCGTTGCCAGCATCGCCGGTGGGCTTCTTTTCGGCTACGGCATGGCTTTGGCAGGCAACTGCGGCTTCGGCGCTCTGGCCCGCTTTGGCGGCGGCGATTTGCGGTCGTTCGTGATCGTGCTGGTCATGGGTCTTGCGTCCTACACGATCCTGTCCGGGCCCCTGGCGTCGATTCGCGTTGCGATATTCCCGACCATGCCAAGCGTCGGAACGCCGCCGGGGATCGCCCACACGCTTGCCGACTGGCTTGGCATATCCGCCACACTCCCTGCTCTCCTGATCGGTCTCGCCGTCCTAGGACTGGCGCTGTCCGGCCGCCAGATGCGCCAAAGTCCCTCGATGATCTTCTGGGGCGCTGTCGTCGGACTCGCGATTGTCACCGGCTGGATCGGGTCCACATGGGTCGCCAGAACCGGCTTTGCCCACATCCCCATTGTGTCGCACACCTTTTCTGCACCGCTGGGAGAGACGATGCTCTACATGATGACGGCCTCGGCCAGAAGCTTGTCCTTCGGCGTTGGCTCGGTCGCCGGTGTCATCGCTGGTGCATTCATCGGCAGCATGATCAAGGGCCATTTCCGCTGGGAAGCCTGCGAGGATCCGCGTGAGCTTCGGCGTCAGATGATGGGAGCGGTGCTGATGGGTACGGGCGCTGTCATCGCGGTCGGCTGCACCGTGGGTCAGGGCCTGTCGGCCTTCTCGGTCCTCGCGCTCTCGGCGCCCGTCACAATGGCCGCGGTCTTCGCAGGTGCCGCGGTCGGACTACGACAGCTGATCACCGGCTTCATGCCCGCAGAATAGTCTCTACTTAAGATAAATCGCGCGAAAATCATTGACGTTCGTGCCGGTCGGACCCGGCTCGAAAAGATCGCCGACCGCCTCGAACGCAGTCCAGGCATCGTGCCGCGACAGTACCTCAGCGGGATCCAGTCCAGCGGCCCTCATCCGCCGAAATGTCGAGCCATCCGCAAAGGCACCCGCGTTGTTCTCGGACCCGTCTATGCCGTCGGTGTCGGCAGCCAGGGCGGTCACGGACCTTCCCTCGATCCCGCCCGCGAAGGCCAGAAGGAATTCGCTGTTCCGCCCGCCCTTACCGCCCTGCCCCCGGATCGTCACGGTCGTCTCGCCTCCCGACAGGATGACCACGGGTTTCCGGAACGGCCGGTCGCGCAGCGCGACTTCGCTGGCAATCGCGGCGTGCACAAGTCCGACATCCCACGCCTCGCCCTGTATGGCATCCGACAGGATTACCGCAGGCACGCCGGACGCTTCCGCCGCTTGCGCCGCGGCTTCAAGCGAAAGCGCCGCCGAAGCCACAACGCGCACTTCGTTCCGCGCAAAAACCGGATTGTCCGGCAAGGGTGCATCGCCGGGATGCGCCGCAAGCCAGTCAAGGATCCGCGACGGCAGGGTCACGCCGTAGGCCGCTACAAGCCGCATGGCATCATCACGCGTCACGCTATCCGGCACGGTCGGACCAGACGCCACTTGTGCCGGATCGTCGCCGGGGACATCGGACACCACCAGGCTTATGACCCGCGCCGGATGCGCGGCAGCCGCGAGCCGCCCGCCCTTGATCCGACTCACCTGCTTGCGTATCGCGTTCATCACCGAAATCGGGGCTCCCGATGCCAAAAGAGCCCTGTTTAGAGACTGTTCGTCTTCAAGCGTCAGACCCTCGGGCGGGGACGGCAACAGGGCCGATCCGCCACCGCAGACAAGGGCCACCACCAGGTCTTCCGGACCCAGATCCGCGACGGCGCTGAACAGCGCCTCGGCCGCAGTCACGCCCGCCGCGTCAGGCACGGGGTGCGACGATTCCAGCACGCGGATATTCTTGGTTTCGCATCCATATCCGTAACGGGTGACAACGACCCCATCGACAGGCGCGTGCCAGAGCGTCTCGAAGGCCCGCGCCATCTGCGCGGCCCCCTTCCCTGCCCCGATCACGACAGTCCGACCCTTTGGCCGCTCGGGGAGATGCGGGCGCAGCGCCTCAAGAGGATCGGCAGCGCGCACAGCCGCGTCGAACAGGCCCGTCAGAAAAATGCGATCGGAAGGATCAACCATCACCCACGCCCCGTAAGTGTCTTCGGCCCTCGTATCACGATCTGCCGCGGTTCAGTCCACGCCGCCGAAACCGCGTCGGCAATATCGCGTCCGAAATGGATTTTCACGTACTCGGCCGCGAAGGCGCTTCTGGCCTCAAGAACAAGGGTATCGCCCGTTTCCTGGACCACCAGCGGCGCGATCCATGCTTCGAACTTGGCAGGAAACAGGTCTGAGAGTTGGTACCGTACAGCTTCCCAGCCGGTGACGTCGGGTTTCGGTGCAAACGTGGCCCTGACGCTGTCAAGCCGGATCACCCGATCACCATCCGGTGCAAGGGTCGCCATGCGGTCGACAAAATCGGCACCGATCAAGGTCCAGACGGGTCTGGTCTTCTCGCAGACACGATGCAGGTTCAGGCGATAGGCTGCCACCCTGCCCCTGACGCCGGAACGCTTGCAGACCAGCAATCCGGATTCAAGCCAGCGTTTGACCTCGCGTTTGACGGTGCGCTCGCCAACGCCCCACAGGTTCGCCATTTCCCGCTGACCCATCGACAACTCATCCATGCGCCAATTGTAGCGGGCCGTGATCACAGAACCCAGGCGCGCCATCGACAACTGGTCGCC
>CAZRNL010000224.1:0-5451 GCA_964601395.1 uncultured Silicimonas sp.
GACCGCCCAGAACCGCCCAGCGTCGGGGTAGGTGGGAATGCCCTCGAACATCAGCGTCGTGGCGCCGTTGGCGAGCGGCCCGTAGACGATATAGCTGTGGCCGGTCACCCAGCCCACATCGGCGGTACACCAGAAGATATCCCCGTCGTGATAGTCGAAGACATACTGGTGGGTCATGGCGGCGTAGACCAGATAACCGCCAGAGGTGTGAACGACACCCTTTGGCTGTCCGGTCGAGCCGGAGGTGTACAGGATGAACAGGGGGTCTTCGGCGCCGACTTCTGTCGGCGGGCAGTCGGCGGGAACGCTTTCTTCCATCTCGTGCAGCCAGTGGTCGCGGCCGTCCTGCATTGCGACATTGCCGCTGGTGCGCTTGACGACCAGCATTTTCACGTCGCCTTCGATCTTGGTGAAAGCCTTGTCGGCGTTGGCCTTGAGTGGCGTGTTGCGTCCCCCGCGCGGCGCTTCGTCGGCGGTGATGACAACCTTGCCCTGACACTGGTTCACCCGTGCGGCCAGCGCGTCCGGGGAGAAACCGGCGAAGACGATGGAGTGAATCGCGCCAATCCGGGCAGACGCCAACATGGCGTAGGCCGCCTGCGGGATCATCGGCATGTAGATCACGACGCGATCGCCTTTCTCGACGCCCATCTTTTTCAGGACGTTGGCGAACTTGGAGACCTCGGTGTGAAGCTGCTTGTAGGTGATGTGGGCCGCTTCGGCATTCGGATCGTCCGGTTCCCAGATGATCGCCGTCTGGTCGCCGCGTGTCGCAAGGTGCCGGTCGATGCAGTTTGCCGACACGTTCAGGGTGCCGTCCTCGAACCACTTGATGTCGACCTTGCCGGGTGCGAAGGACGTGTCCTTGACCTTGGTATAGGGTTTGATCCAGTCGATCCGCTTGCCCTCCCGACCCCAGAATGCGTCCGGGTTCTGAACGGAGTCCTTGTACATCGCATCGTACTTGCCGCGGTCAGCGTGAGCGTTCGCCGACATCTCTTTCGTTGGCCAATAAAAGCCGTCATGCTGCTCCAGCATCGTCTCCTCCGTTCGTCTTTTGCGTGTGCCGGTTGTGTGCTGCCGACACGGTGTCAGATCGCCAGGTACTGGGCCCTGAGTTTTTCGTCGTCCAGCACCTTCTGAGCCGAGTCATCGTACACAACGCGCCCGGTGTCGAGTATTACGGCGCGGTCCGCGAGCTTGAGGGCAGCGACGGCGTTCTGTTCGACGATGATCGTGGTGATGCCCTGGTCGCGAATGATGTTCAGCGTCTTGGCGATTTCCTGGACGATGACCGGGGCCAGCCCTTCATAGGGTTCGTCGAGCAAGAGCACCTTGATGTCCCGTGCAAGCGCGCGCGCGATGGCCAACATCTGTTGCTCGCCGCCCGAAAGCGTGACGCCATCCTGTTTGCGGCGTTCGCCAAGGCGCGGGAACAACTCGTATATCCGTTCCAGCGACCAGCCGATCGGCGGAGCGATCTGGGCCAGTTGCAGGTTCTCTTCCACAGTCAGGCCGGAGATGATGCGGCGGTCTTCAGGCACAAGCGCAATCCCCGCCTGCGCGGCCTCATAGCTCTTCATCGAGTGAAGCGGTTTGTGGTCCAGCCAGATCTCACCGTGGCGCAGTTCGGGGTTGTCCATGCGCGCGATGGTGCGCAAGGTCGTCGTCTTGCCTGCGCCGTTGCGGCCCAGAAGGGCAAGGATCTCGCCTTCGTGCACGTTGAAACTGACATCCTGCACGATGTAGCTTTCGCCATAGTAGCTTTCGATGTTCCAGACCGACAGGAAAGCCGGGGCGGTCGCCGCGTTGTTGGCGCGTTTGTCGAAGGGTTTTTCGTCAAGCATCTGTCCCGCTCCTCAGTGCGTCGACTCGCCGAGGTACGCTTCCTGCACCTTCGGGTTGCCCTTGATGTTGTCCGGCGTGTCTTCGACCAGCGGTGTGCCCTGGGCCAGAACCGTGATCCTCTCGGCCAGCGAGAAGACCACATGCATGTCATGCTCGATGATGCACATGGTGATGTCGCGCTTGGCCTTGATCTCCTTCAGAAGGTCGATCGTGTTGTTGGTGTCGGCCCGCGCCATGCCTGCGGTCGGTTCGTCAAGCAACAAGAGCTTCGGTTCCTGCACCAGGCACATCGCCATTTCCAGGCGCCGCTTGTCGCCGCGTGACATCGAGGCCGAATGCATGTGCCGCTTGTCGATCATCTTGACGTCTTCGAGGATCGCCTCGGCCTTCTCGATCAGGTCCTTCTCGTGTGCGAAGGACTCGAAGGCGTGCAGTCGGAACGCACCGTCGCGCTTTGCAAAGCAGGGGATCAGGATGTTCTCCATCACCGTCAGGTCGCCGAAGATCTCGGGTGTCTGGAACACGCGGGAAATGCCCATCTGGTTGATCTCGTGCGGCTTTCGTCCCAGCACCGACTGGCCGTCGAACATGACGGAACCGGAGTCGGGCATCAGCTTTCCGACCAAGCAGTTGAGCAAGGTGGACTTGCCCGCGCCGTTCGGTCCGATGATCGCGTGTACCGTGTTCTCGGCAACCGAGAGGTTCACGTCGCCCAGTGCCTGAAGGCCGCCGAAGCGCTTGTTGACGCCTTTGACTTCAAGAATTCCCATGCGAGCCTCTCCTTATTCCGCAGGCGTCTTGGCGGCGTCGGATGCGGCGTCCGAGGGCTTGCGCCTCCGGAACAACCGACCGATGCGCTGGCCGCCTTCGACCAGGCCGCCGGGCAGGAAGATGACGACAAGCATGAACATGATACCCAGCGTCAGGTGCCAGCCCTTGCCGATGAAGGGGTAGATGATGAACACCATGAAGTCTTCCAGTCCATCAGGCATGAAGGCGAACCACTGGTGCAGGACGCTCTCGTTGATCTTGGAGAGGATGTTTTCCATGTACTTGATCATGCCAGCGCCTAGGACGGGACCGATCAGCGTGCCGACGCCGCCGAGGATGGCCATCAAGACAACTTCGCCCGACGCGGTCCAGAACATGCGTTCGGGGCCGACCTGGGTATCCATCGCGACCATCAGGCCGCCCGCCAGACCTGCATACATTCCCGAGATCACGAAGGCTGCGAGGGTGTAGGGTTTCGAGTTCAGGCCGGTATAGTTCAAGCGCTGCTGGTTGGACTTGATCGCGCGCAGCATCATTCCGAATGGAGAGCGGAAGATCCGGATCGAGATGTAGAAGGCAATCAGCATAACGATGGCGGCGATGTAGTAGCCGGCGTTGAAGGTGAAGAGCCAGTCACCAATGCTCAGCTCGTAGCTGGTGCGCATGTCGAGGCCGAAGAGGTTCGCGCGACCGATCTCTCCCGCTTCCTTGGACGAAAGCAGCGGAGAGTCCGACGCCTTCAGTTGCAGTCCGGTCTCGCCGCCAGTGATGGGCGTCAACACGGAGTAGGCGAGTGCGTAAGACATCTGCGCGAAGGCAAGCGTCAGGATCGAGAAGTAGATGCCCGACCGGCGCAATGAGATGAAGCCCACGACGACCGCAAAGAGTCCGGCGAAAATGATCGACATGATGATCGCCGGGATGATGTTGAGAGAGAGAAGCTTCATCATCCATATCGCGGCATAGGAGCCGACGCCGAGGAAAGCCGCGTGACCGAAGGACAGGTAGCCAGTCAGACCGAAGAGGATGTTGAAGCCGATCGCGAAGATCCCGAAGATCACGAAGCGCTGCATCAGGTCCGGATAGCCGGCGTTGAATTGCGCGAGACTGGAGCCCTCGGGGAAGGGGTTCAGGATGAAAGGCGCCAGCATCGTCAGTATTCCGACGATCAACAGGAGCGATGAGTCCTTCTTGTTCAATCCGAACATGTCTTATTCCTCCATCACGCCTTTGCGTCCCATCAGACCGCGCGGACGGGTCAGAAGGATGACGATTGCGACAAGGTAGATGATGATCTGGTTGATGCCTGGAATGATGTCGATCACCTCGGCCATGGCGGCGAAGCTTTCGAGAATGCCCAGCAGGAACCCGGCCAGCACGGCGCCAGGAAGCGAGCCCATGCCGCCGACCACGACCACCACGAAGCTCAGGACCAGGAAATCCATGCCCATATGGTAGTTTGGCGAATTTATCGGCGTGTACATGACGCCCGCCAGCCCCGCCACGCAAGCCGCGATGGCGAACATGATCGTGAAGCGCTTGTCGATGTTGATACCCAGCATTCCGACCGTCTCACGGTCCGCCATTCCTGCGCGCACGACCATGCCGAAGGTGGTGAATTGCAGGAAGGCGAAGACGCCGGCGACCAGGATCATTGCGAATGAGAAGTAGATAAGGCGCCAGTAAGGGTACACGATCGTGAAGGGGTCGAAGCCCAGCAGGACGCCGAAATCGAACGAGCCGGTGAAGGCCGGGGGTGCAGGGGTGGGGATGGGGTTGGCGCCATAGAAATACTTGATGATCTCTTGAAGCACGATCGCCAGGCCGAAGGTCACAAGTATCTGGTCGGCATGCGGCCGCTTGTAGAAATGCTTGATCAGGCCGCGCTCCATCGCGAAGCCGACAAACACCATGATCGGAATGGCGAAAAGAATCGCCAGCGGCACAGACCAGTTGATGATGGCTTGCCCGAAGTCCGGCCCGAACCATTCGTGCATGTACGGCACTTCCACCTTCATCGGGTTTCCGAGAAAGTCCTTGCGGCTCTCGTCGACGATTTCGTGGCTCAGGCCGAGCAGACGCTGAAGCGTCACGGCGCAGAACGCGCCGATCATGAACAGCGCGCCATGCGCGAAGTTCACGACACCGAGCGTGCCGAAGATCAGCGTCAGCCCAAGCGCGATAAGCGCATAGGCCGAGCCCTTGTCCAGCCCGTTCAGGATTTGAAGGATAATGGCGTCCATGCTCCCCACCTCGATGGATACAGGTTGCGGGCCCGGCCGGTTCGGGGCCGGGGTGGCATCGGGCGGTCAGGCCGCCCGATGCTGATGTCAGTAGATCAGGCGCCGGGGTTGCAGCTGCCCAGAGTGGCTTCCGCACCGCCCATCTGCGGGTGATCGGGCGAATAGGTGACTTGCTCGACAGGGGTAACCTCGACGATTTCCACGAGGTCGAACTCGTTCTCCGGGTTCTCCTTGCCGCGCACCACCACAACGTCCTTGAAGCACTGGTGGTCTTCGGCGCGATAGAGCGTCGGGCCAGAGCCGAGACCGTCGAACTCGAAGCCTTCCAATGCCTCGACAACCGCACAGGGGTTGAACGATCCGGCCCGGTTCACGGCGTCCGCATAAAGCAGCGTCTGAACATAGCAGGTATGCGCAGCCTGGCTGGGCGGGAAGCCGAACTTGGTGCCGAAGGACTGCACGAAGGCGTTGGTTCCGAAATACTTCGAACCCATCTCGTTCTCGAGTTTCCAGTCCCAGTTCTGCGAGCCGATGATGCCCTTGATGTTGGCACCCGCACCGCGAGCCATCAGCTCGGAGTAGAGCGGCA
>CAZRNL010000225.1:0-5437 GCA_964601395.1 uncultured Silicimonas sp.
TCGGGTACGACCTGCAGTGGCTCAGGACGGCGGCGACATCGTGTTTCACGGCTTCGAACGCGGCATCGTCTATTTGCACATGCAGGGCGCCTGTGCGGGATGCCCGTCCTCGACGCTGACCCTGAAAATGGGAATCGAGAACCTGCTGCGGCACTACATTCCCGAAGTCGTGGAAGTACGGCCGGTCGCGGCCTGATATCTTTCGCGTCGCCTGCATCGGCGCGATGCTCGGGGGCCTTGCCCCCGCACCCCCGGAGTATTTCCAAAAAGAAGCAGATGAACGGATCCCCCCGGATACTGGCCTTCGACACCTCGGGTCCGCATTGCGCTGTTGCCTTGTTGAGCGGCACACGAATTCTCGCGGCGCGAACCGAAGACATGGCAAAGGGACAGGCTGAGAGTCTTTTCCCGATTCTGGAGGCGGTGCTGGCGGGGGAAGGCCTGGACTGGGCAGATCTCGACGCGATCGGGGTCGGCGTCGGGCCGGGGAACTTCACCGGTGTCCGGATCGCGGTAAGCGCGGCGCGCGGGCTTGCGCTTTCGCTGGGCATACCGGCTGCGGGCGTGACATCGTTCGACGCGGTTCGCCATGTCCTCGGAGCGACAGCGCCGACCCTCGTGCTGCTGCCTGCGCCGCGGGACCAGTTTCTCTGGGAGACCCGGTCGGCGGACGGTCTGCGGGAAACGGGATTGGCAGCGAAGGCGGATTTTCCCGCCCATGTGCATCCGGGAACACCTGCGCTGATAGGGCCGTTCGACAGGGCGAGTTCAGGTACAGGATCGTACCGACTTGGCGCGATGGACATCAGCGCCGAAGCGCCGGTCACCGAGGTGTCCGACCTGAGCGCGAGGATCGCGCCTTCGATCGCTTTCATCACGGCGGAACGACTGAGCGCGGGTGTCGAGATTCCTCGCCCGTCACCCGTCTATGTCCGTCCGGCAGACGCCGCTCCGGCGTCCGACCCGCCACCGGCAATCCTCCCGTGACTCCGGAAGAGATGGCAGAGATCCATGGCCGCGCGATGGTGGTTCCACCACCCTGGAACGCGTCGGCGTTCAGGGATTTTCTGTCGGCCCCCGGAGTCGTGTGTGCCATCAGTGGGCGCGGCTTTGCCCTCGGACGTGTGACCCTGGACGAGGCCGAACTTCTGACCATCGCGGTCGACCCGTCCGCACGACGGATGGGACTGGGGCGTGCCTGCCTGGCCGGCTTCGAGGCAGAGGCGCTGCGCGGAGGCGCGGTGCGGGTTTTTCTGGAAGTGGCCGAGACGAACCGGGCGGCGCGGACACTTTATTCCGGTGCAGGATATGCCCAGGTCGGCGGGCGCAGCGGGTATTATCGAGAGGCGGATGGCACGCCGGTGGACGCAATTCTCATGAGCAAGACGCTCGGCCCCGCCTAACCTTGCGTCATCCCGAGATTTCTTCGTGTCTTGACGCAGAAGACTCCTATTGACGGTTTGAAGCGACTGCGGCCTTAATCGGAAATGATCTGACACGTTCAGACCGATGCCGGGCACCGGGGGGCAAGCCCACCGGAGCCCCAACAAGTGTAACAGGGAGTTCCCAATGACCTTAATGCAGAAAATTCTTGGCGGCGCGGCCGCTTTGGCCCTGACCGCGGGCCCGGCGCTTGCCGAGCCGGCGCTGATGTACGACATGGGCGGCAAGTTCGACAAGTCGTTCAACGAGGCCGCTTACAACGGCGCGAAACGCTGGGCCGACGAGACCGGCAACAGCTATCAGGAGATCGAAGTTACCGCAGAGGCCCAGCGCGTGCAGTTCGCTACGCGCCTGGCCGAGGCCGGATACAATCCGATCGTCGTCCTCGGCTTCCAGAACGCCGCGACGGTGGAGGAAGTGGCGCCGAAATATCCGGACACGAAATTCGCCATCATCGACGTGAACTGGCTCGACATTCCCAATCTCCAGCAGATCAGCTTCGCCGAGCACGAGGGCAGCTATCTGGTCGGCATGCTGGCCGCGATGGCGTCCGAGTCGGGCACTGTCGGCTTCATCGGCGGCATGGACGTTCCGCTGATCCGCCACTTCGCCTGCGGCTATGCCCAGGGCGCGAAAGCGGTCAATCCGGACATCAATATCGTCGCCAGCATGACCGGCACAACGCCGGCGGCCTGGAACGATCCGGTGAAGGGCGGCTTGCTGACCAAAGCGCAGATCAGCCAGGGTGCCGATGTGGTCTATGCCGCGGCCGGCGGCACTGGCGTGGGCGTCCTGCAGGCGGCGGCCGATGCCGACATCCTGTCGATCGGCGTCGACTCGAACCAGAACTACCTGCATCCGGGCCAGGTTCTGACGTCGATGCTGAAGCGCGTCGACAACGCCGTCTACGACGTCTTCGCAAAAGGCGTCGACGGCTTCGAGCCGGGCCTGATGACGATGGGCCTGCAGAACGATGGCGTTGGCTATGCGGTGGACGACAACAACGCCAGCCTGATCACCGACGAGATGAAGGCCGCGGTTGAAGACGCCAATGCCAAGATCATCTCGGGTGAGACCAAGGTCGTGGCCTACTACGAGAACGACAGTTGCCCCGCGCTTGATTTCTGATGAGCGCAGGTGGGGAACAACGGGGGCTGCCGGAAACGGCGGCCCCTGCCATCGAGCTTCGCGGGATATCGAAGGCTTTCGGTCCCGTGCAGGCCAACAAGGACATTGCCATCCGCGTGATGCCCGGCACGATCCACGGGATCATCGGCGAGAACGGCGCGGGCAAGTCGACGTTGATGTCGATCCTCTACGGGTTCTACAAGGCCGATTCCGGCCAGATTTTCATCAACGGAAAAGAGACACAGATCCCCGACAGCCAGGCAGCCATCGCCGCCGGTATCGGGATGGTGTTCCAGCATTTCAAGCTGGTCGAGAATTTCACCGTTCTGGAGAACGTGGTGCTGGGCGCCGAGGAGGGCGGGCGGCTGATGCCCTCGCTTCGGAAAGCCCGGACGCTTCTGACCGAACTGGCGAAGGAATATGAACTGAACGTCGATCCGGATTCGACGATCGAGGAACTGGGTGTCGGCATGCAGCAGCGTGTCGAGATCCTCAAGGCGCTGTACCGCAAGGCCGAGATTCTGATCCTGGACGAGCCGACGGGCGTGCTAACTCCGGCAGAAGCGGATCACCTGTTCCGCATCCTGAAAGGGCTGCGCGACGAGGGCAAGACGATCATCCTGATCACCCACAAGCTGCGCGAGATCATGGAGGTGACCGATACCGTCTCGGTGATGCGGCGCGGCGAGATGACGGCGACGGTCAGGACCGCCGATACCTCGCCCGCCGGGCTGGCGGAACTGATGGTCGGACGCAAGGTGCTGCTGGAGGTCGACAAGAAGCCCGCCACCCCCGGCGCCGTGGTGCTCGAGGTGGCCGATCTGCGCGTGGTCGACGGCGCCGGGGTGGAGCGGGTCAAAGGCATCTCGTTCCGGATCCGCGCCGGCGAGATCCTGGGCATCGCGGGGGTCGCCGGCAACGGCCAGTCCGAATTGCTGGAAGTCCTCGGCGGCATGATCCCGGCCCGATCGGGCAGCGTGAAACTCCACGGCGAGGCCATCGACATCAGCGGGCGCAATTCCGACGGCCAGTCCCGCCGCCGCCGCGGCATCGGCCATGTCCCCGAGGACCGTCAGGCCGAGGGCCTGATCATGCCCTACGAGGCCTGGGAGAATGTCGCCTTCGGCTATCACCACGATCCGCGCTTCCAGGCCGGCTTCCTGATGAACAACGCCGCCATCAAGGCCGATTGCGCCGAGAAGATGGCCCGCTACGACGTGCGCCCGCCGAACCCGCGCCTGCCCGCCCGCAACTTCTCGGGCGGCAACCAGCAGAAGATCGTCGTCGCCCGCGAGATGGACCGCCAGCCCGACCTCCTGCTGATCGGCCAGCCCACGCGCGGCGTCGACATCGGCGCCATCGAATTCATCCACAAGCAGATCATCGCGCTGCGCGATGCCGGCAAGGCGGTGCTGCTGGTCTCGGTCGAACTCGACGAGATCATGGGCCTGGCCGACCGCATCGCGGTCATGTTCGACGGCCGCATCATGGGCGAGCGGCTGCCCGGCGAGACCGACGAGCGCGACCTGGGCCTGCTGATGGCGGGTGTCTCCGAAACCAGGGAGGCCGTGTGATGTCCAGTGAACCGGCACCCGCGGCCGGCGGCAGCGCGAGCGTCAAGATCGCAGTCGATCTCGCCTTGCTCGCCGCCGGGCTGATCGTGCTCTATGGCGTTCTGGGGCCGCTTGGCGGTTGGCTGCTCGGAGCAATGCAGGACACCGCAGCGGCGATCCATGCCGCCGTTTCGGGCGGCGATACATTCCTCGCGCGGCTGTTTGCCGATGCCGACCGCCTGCGCCACGTCTTCGAACTTCTGTTCATCCTGATCGCCGGTCTTGCGCTCCTGATGCTGCTGGTTCTGTTCATATTCCAGCGCCTGCCAGATCTCCGCGATACCGTTCTGGTGCCGGCGGCCTCGATCTTCCTGGCTCTGCTCGGCACCTCGATCACGATCCTGTTCATCCGCGAGAGCCCGGTCGAGGCGATCGACATCATGGTGCGCGGCGCCTTCGGCTCGGCCTACGGGGTCGGCTACACGCTTTTCTACGCCACCAACTTCATCTTCACCGGCCTGGCCGTCGCGGTCGCCTTCCATGCCCGGCTGTTCAACATCGGCGGCGAGGGGCAGGCGGCACTCGGCGGGCTGGGCGTGGCGCTGATGGCACTTACCGTGCCCTGGCCGCACTGGTCGCTGGCGCTTCTGGGCTGCACGCTGGCGGCCGGGCTCTTCGGCGCGGCCTGGGCCGCCATCCCGGCCTTCCTGCAGGCGAAACGCGGCAGCCACATCGTCATCACCACGATCATGTTCAACTTCATCGCCGCGGCACTCCTGGTCTACCTGCTGGTCAACGTCTTCCGCGTCGAGGGCTCGATGGCGCCCGAGACCGCCCGCTTCGCTCCGGCCACCCACCTTCCCAGTGCCGGCGACTTCGCGGGATTCCTCGGCTTCTCCGCCTCGACGCCGCTCAACGTGTCCTTCTTCGTCGCGCTGGCCGCCTGCCTGGGGGTCTGGCTGCTGATCTGGCGCACGCGGCTCGGCTACGAGATCCGCGCCTTCGGCCATTCCGAGACCGCCGCGATCTATGCCGGCATAAGTCCGGTGCGGATCACCATGATCGCGATGCTGATCTCGGGCGCCCTGTCGGGAATGATGGCGATCAACGCCGTGCTGGGCGAGGGCGAGCGTCTGGTGATCGACGCCGTGCAGGGCGCGGGCTTCGTCGGCATCGCCGTGGCGCTGATGGGACGCTCGCATCCGGTCGGCGTGCTCCTGGCCGCCCTTCTCTTCGGAGCGCTCTACCAGGGCGGGGCCGAACTGGAATTCGAGATGCCCGCGATCAGCCGCGAGATGATCCTGGTGATCCAG
>CAZRNL010000226.1:0-5020 GCA_964601395.1 uncultured Silicimonas sp.
CCGCCAGTGTGAAAGGGGTCACCACCACCGCCTGCCCGCGCCGCACCATCCGAAGACAACCGTCGATCATCGGCTGGTCGTGCTTCAGGGGCGAGGTCGAGTTGATGTTGGTGTACATGTGGGGCCGGGACCGGAACTGCTCCTCCGTCAGCCCGCCCGCGATCCTCACCATTTCCATCACGTCCTCGACCCGCTCCTGACCCAGCGAATAGGCGTGCATCACCTTGTCGGTGATCGTCAGCTTGTCATAGAGCACGTCGAGGTGCCGAACCGAGGGATGGATATCCACCGGCTCGACCGGATAGCCGCCTGCGAAGTGAATGCAGTTGAAATATTGCGTCAGCTTCAGAAGGTTCGCGCATTGCTCGCGGGTGCCCGACACCTTCCGCCCGAGTTCCAGGTCATAGTAGTTCGGCGGCGAGGAGACGTTCCCAAAGGTGACATGACCCTTGCCGATGGTGATCTTCCGATCCGGGTTGCGCGGCATGAGATCGAAATGCGCGGGTGCCTTGCCCACCATTTCCATTACCCAGTCGCGCCCCATCCGGACGTTGGTTCCGTTCACCGTGCAGCCCGCCTCGCGGAACAGCGTCAGGGCTTCCTCGTTCAGGAACTCGATTCCGATGTCTTCCAGAATCCGCATCGCTCCGTCGTGGATCGCGTGAACCCCCGCCTCGTCCAGTGGTTCGGTCGGACGATCGGTATTCACCGGCACGCGCCACGGCATCTGGTGAAACAATTCCCTGGACCGCCGGTCCTTGTTTCCGGCGCGCCCGCCCGAGCGGCCCTTTCTGCTGGCAGCGTCCGCCATGGCTTCACCTTTTCCTGTTCTGGCTTGAGTCTCGATCAAATCAGAGCCATTGGCGGCGCAGAAAACGACATAATCTGACGCAGGTGATCCAAGTTTCGCGTCAGCGCCGTCCGGCGATCCAGTCAGCAAGATGCGAGATGTCGGGCAAGACAACGTCGGCCAGATCGGCAAGCTCGGGGGCCTTGGCCACGCCGGTCAGGACCGCCACCGTTCCCATGCCGGCAGCCCTGCCCGCCGCCAGATCGTGGCGGCTGTCACCCACCATCAACGTGCGCCCTGGCGCTATTCCCGTCGCGTCGGCGAAGGCCAGAAGCGGACCCGGACCCGGTTTGGATCCATGCCCGGAATCGTAGCCTGCGACAAAGGCGAAATGCCTGGTCACTCCGGCTCCGTCCAGATGCACACGCGCCGGAGCTTCGCCGTCGTTGGTGACAAGCCCCAGCACATGCGCGCCGGCCAATCGGTCAAGCGCCGCGTGCAACCCCGGCACGATCACCTGAGGCGTCTCGGTGGCGACCCGGTTCGCCAGCACCTCGAGCTCTGCCGCCCCCAGTCCGGTCGCCGCCGCCAGCACCGCCGCCACCTCCCCCGAGGTGCCGGCGATCACCACGCTCGACGGCTCGAACCCCCGGCCCGAGGCATATCCCATGGCGTCCTCGATCACCGCCCGCAGTCCGCCATCGGCGCCTGCGATCCGGTCGAGCATCCGTTCCGCCCATCCACCCCAGGTGGCCCGGAAATCGAACAGCGTGCCGTCCTTGTCGAAAATGATTGCTTCGATCCGTTCTGTCATGCGCCTCACCCGATTGACACCGGCCGCATCGCTTTCGACACTGGCCCCATGTCTCCTTACCGCCTCCACGACTCGCTTGGCTACAATCTCTCGCTCGCCTCCCGCCTGCAGGAACGCCGTTTCGACGAGGCGTTGAAGTCGTTCGGCCTGACCCGCACCACCTGGTGCGTTCTGCTGGCCGTCGGAAACGAGGCTCTGCACCAGCCGTCGGATATCGCGACCTTCGTGGGCATAGACCGTACCGCAACGTCCCGCGCGCTCCGCCACATGGAGGCGGCGGGTCTTCTGACCCGGAAGACCGGCAGAACCGACCGGCGCACCACGCGCGTGGCCCTGACCGACCTTGGGCGCCAGCGCATCGACGAGGCAACGCCCTACGCGCTTCAGAACAACGCGGTGATGCGGGCGAAGCTTTCGGCCGAGGAGCATGCCGAGCTCTTGCGCCTGCTGGCGCAACTGACCGAAGGCGAGGACACCGGGCTCAGCAACATCTGAGCTTCATCTTGCCCCAAGTACGCAATTTGCGCAGGCCCGCCACTTCGCGCGACGCTACTTTCCCTTCCAGACCGGATCACGCTTTTCGGCAAAAGCGCGAGCGCCTTCCAGTTGATCCTCGGACGAATACAGCCGGTCCACCGTCGGCAACTGCCGACGTGTGACGCGGTTCAGCGCGTCCTGGAACTTCGAGTCCTCGGCGTCCCGCACCACTTCCTTGATCGCGGCATAGACAAGTGGCGGCCCAGACGCGATCATCCGGGCGAGTTCCCACGCCGTCTCGCCCAGTTTCTCCGGCGCCACCACCTCGCGCAGGAGACCCCAACGCAGCGCCTCGTCGGCGTCGATCCAGCGGCCCGTCAGCAGCATGTCCATCGCGACGTGATAGGGAATACGTTTGGGCAGCTTGATCGAGGCCGCATCCGCCACCGTGCCCGAGCGGATCTCGGGCAGCGCGAAACTGGCGGTCTCGGAGGCGACTATCAGGTCGCAGGACAGCGCCAGTTCGAACCCGCCGCCGCAGCAGATGCCGTTCACCGCGCAGATCACCGGCTTGTTCATCTGCTGCAGTTCCTGCAAGCCGCCGAAGCCACCCACACCATAGTCCCCGTCGACCGCGTCGCCGTCCGCCGCTGCCTTGAGATCCCAGCCCGCGCAGAAGAACTTCTCCCCCGCCGCCCGCAGAATTGCCACCCGCAACTCCGGGTCGTCCCGAAAGTCGCGGAACACCTCGCCCATCACCCTGCTTGTCACGAGGTCGATTGCGTTGGCTTTGGGCCGATCCAGCGTGACCTCCAGGATCGCGCCTTCGCGGCGGGTCTTGATCGGGTTATCTGTCATGAACTCTCCTTCCGGACCAGCGCGTCGGCAGCGACCGCACCGGTCTCTTTCACGATAAGCGGATTGATTTCGACCTCCGAAAGCGCGGGATCGTTCAACAGCATCTCCTGCACACGAAACGCCACATCGACGGCCGCCGCAATATCCGCCTTCGGCCGTCCGCGATACCCGTCAAGCCTCGGCCAGAGCCGCAGGCGGCGGAAGGCCGCCCCGATCTCGTCACGCGTGACCGGCGCAATCAGTGTCACGGTATCCGCCAGAAGCTCCGCCTCGACGCCGCCCAACCCCACTGTCAGGGCCACGCCGCAGACCGGGTCACGCCGTGCGCCGACCAGCACCTCGGCAACACCGCCCGCAACCATCTCTTCCAGAAGATAACCCGACACGCCCGGCATCTCCGCCAGGCCGTCGATGCCCGCCAGCCCCAGCCGCACCGCGCCCGCCTCGGACTTGTGCGCTATGCCCAGCCCCTTCAGCGCAAAAGGCGGCGCGAGCGCGCCGGCGTCCAGCGCCTCCAACCGGTCGGCCCGCACGCCCCGCGGCACGACGATCCCCGCCGCCGCCAGCAGCGCCTTGCCCGCCGCCTCGTCCAGCACCACGCCGCCCCCGCCCGAAACCGGCACGGGCCGCCAGCCCGCGCGGGCGGCAGGAACAGAGGCCGCCCGGATCGCGGCCAGGCTCTCGGCCAGACCCTGAAGCGGCACGACGCCGATCCCGGCGAACCGCGCCGCGACGGCCTCGTCCACCGAATCGTGCAGCGACGCCACCGCAAAGATAGGCCTTCCCGTCGTCAGCCGGGCCGCCTGAAGCGCCTCGAAGACGCAATCGTAACTGGCCGTCGAACAGCGGTCCGCGCGCGGCAGGTCCAGCACGAAGAGCCCGGCATCCATGCTCTCGACCGCAGCCGTGAACACCTCCGCCATCCGCAACCCGTCGCCCCATATGAAGGTCTGGTAATCAAGCGGATTGGCGATCGTCACCAGCGGCCCCAGCGCCGCGCTCAGCCGCGCCTCCTGCGCCTCGGGGATCGGCGGCAGCACCACGCCCGCCATCTCCGCCGCGTCCGCCATCAGCCCCGCCTCTCCCCCCGAGCAGGAGACCGACACCAGCCGTTCGGCCCGGATCGGCCCGTGGGCATGCAAAATCTTCAGCGTCTCGACCAGTTCCGGCAGGCTCGCCACCTCGCCCGCGCCGGCCTGCGCCAGATAGGCTGACGAAACCGCCGCCTCGCCCGCCAGCGAGGCGGTGTGCGTCACCGCCGCCGCCCGGCCCGCCTCCGAACGCCCGGCCTTCAGGACGACAACGCCCTTGCCCACTTCCCGCGCCCGCGCCACCACTTCCGCAAAGGCCGCTGCGTCGCCGATCCCTTCCACGTAGAGACCCAGCGCCGTGACCCGGTCATCGGCCAGAAGCGCCTCGGCCAGTTCCGCAAGTCCCACCTGCGCGGCATTGCCCAGGCAGGCGACATAGGCCAGCGGCAGGCCGCGCTTCTGCATCGTCAGCGTGATCGCGATGTTCGACGATTGCGACAGGATCGCCACGCCGCGCCCGACCCGCCCGCAGCCCTGCTGGTCGGGCCAGATCACCGCGCCGTCGAGCGCGTTCACGAAGCCATAGCAGTTCGGCCCCAAGACCGGCATGGGCCCCGCCGCCTCCAGCAGCGCCCTGGTCAGGGCGGCGTCGCCGGTTTCGGAAAATCCGGAAGCGAACAGGACTGCTCCGCCCGCTCCCCGCAGCGCCAGTTCCCGCACGACCTCGATCGTCGCATGCCGGTTGACGCCGACGAAAGAGACGTCCGGTGCCGAGGGCAGGTCGGCGACCGAAGGATAGGCCCTCCGCCCCCCGATTTCGGCCTTGGTGGGATGCACCGGCCAGACCTCGCCCGCAAAGCCCATCCGGTCGCATTCCTCGATCACCTTGACGGCCCAGCCGCCGCCGAAGACGGCGATGGACCGCGGCGACAGCAGGCGCGCAAGATCGGCCAACCGCGTCAGGCTCCCAGCGGCCGCAGCAATTCGCGCCCGATGATATGGCGCTGGATCTCGCTGGTGCCGTCCCAGATCCGCTCGACCCGGGCGTCG
>CAZRNL010000226.1:5030-5414 GCA_964601395.1 uncultured Silicimonas sp.
CCATGCCGCCGAAGATCTGCAAGGTCGCGTCCGTCACCCGCGCCAGCATTTCCGAGGCATAAAGCTTGGCGCTCGCGATCTCGCGGTTCGCGGGCAGGCCCTGGTCCAGCCGCCAGGCGGCGGCCAGCGTCAGCCAGTCGGCGGCGTCGATCTCGGTCACCATGTCGGCCAACTGAAAGCTGACACCCTGGAACTTGCCGATCTCCTGTCCGAACTGCTTTCGTTCGGCGGCATAGCCCACAGCCATGTCGAAGACCCGCCGCGCGCGCCCGACCGCCATCGTCGCCACCGTGATCCTTGTGGCGTAAAGCCAGGTGTTCATCACCTCGAACCCGCCATCGACCTCGCCCAGCACCTGCGCGTCGGACAGGCGGCAATCGTCGA
>CAZRNL010000227.1:0-5365 GCA_964601395.1 uncultured Silicimonas sp.
CGGTGATCGCGCTGGTGCTACTCTGCCTGCTGGTTGCGGGTGCTCGATATCGCGGAAGGCTGAGCCCGCCGATGATCTTCGGAACCGGAGCTATCGGAGGCTTCTTCGCCGGCAGCGTCGGATTGCCGGGTCCGCCGGTCATCATGCTTTACATGGCGTCGTCCCTACCGGCCCGGTCGGTGCGCGCGAACCTGATGCTGTACCTGATCCTCGCTGATCTCATCCTGGCGGTGGTGCTTTGGCTGAATGGATACCTTCTGGCATCCGCCCTGGTGCTGGGACTTCTGTTGATCCTGCCCTATACTTTGGGGAACTGGGTCGGCGCGCTCGTGTTCCGACCCCAGGCGGAGCGCGTCTACCGACTAGCCGCCTATGCGATTATCACCGGATCGGCCCTGATGGGCCTGCCACTCTGGGATTGAGACACATGCGCCTGAACGAGGTTACTTATACCGATGCTGTGCCAGTGGACGGATACGGGCCCGGGTTTTTCAGGATTGGCGGCAGCGTGCGCGAAGGTGCTGTCTTGATTCTTCCCACTGGCGTGGCGACCTGGGCCGGCTATGACGAGACCGATAGCCTGACTGCCCTTGCCGGACGGATCGACGTGCTTCTGGTCGGCACCGGCGCCGAGATCGCACATGCGCCCGCGGCATTCCGCGAGGCACTCGAGACCGTCGGCATTGGCGTCGAGGTCATGGCCAGCCCGCAGGCCTGCCGCACCTACAACGTCCTTCTGGGCGAAGGGCGTCGGGTCGGACTGGCAGCGCTTCCAGTCTGAGCTCCGACGGCGGGCCGCAATGGACAAAGCGATCCCGATCGGTCAAGTGAACGCAATGACGACGCCGCTTCTGGATATTCGCGAACTGACCTGCACGCGGGGTGGACTGCCGGTCGTGACGAACGTGTCGCTGACGCTTTCGGCGGGGCAGGCACTGATCCTGATGGGACCCAACGGCTCGGGCAAGACGACGCTTCTGAGAACGGTCGCCGGTTTGCAGCCGCCTCTGGACGGCGAGGTGATCGCAGCATCCGACGCTGTCGCCTACGCGGGCCATGCGGACGGGATCAAGTCGACTCTGACGGTGACCGAGAACCTTGGATTCTGGGCTGCCTTGTTCGGCACCTCCGGTATCGAGGATGCGTTGGTGGCCTTCGATCTCTCGGGCTTGCGCGACCGTATGGCCGGAACCCTGTCAGCCGGACAGAAGCGCCGTCTGGGCCTTGCGCGACTCTTGGTGACGGGAAGGCCGGTCTGGATTCTGGACGAGCCGACGGTGTCCCTTGATGCGACCTCGGTAGCCCTTTTCGCGAATGCGGTAAGGGCGCACCTTGAACGGGGCGGCGCGGCTCTGATCGCTACGCATATCGACCTTGGTCTTGATGCCGCTACCCTGGAACTCACGGGACACCGCGCCGTCGGTGTCGGAGCGGGTGCCTTCGACGAGGCTTTCCTGTGATCCGGCTGCTGACCCGCGACCTGAAACTCGCTGTCAGGGCAGGGGGCGGCTTTGGTCTCGCGCTCGCGTTCTTTCTGATCGTGGTAGTTATGGTGCCCTTCGGGGTCGGGCCGGATACGGCGACGCTGGGCCCGATCGCGCCGGGGCTTCTCTGGATCGGCGCGCTTCTGGCCTGCCTTTTGTCGCTCGACCGGATCTTCGCCACCGACCACGAGGACGGCTCACTTGAACTTCTGTCCACCGCGCCCTTGCCGCTGGAGGCGCTGGTCGCGATCAAGGCGCTGGCCCACTGGATCACCACGGGGCTGCCGCTGACACTTGCGGCTCCGATCTTCGGGTTGTTCCTGAACTTGCCGGGGCCAGCCTATCCCTGGCTTGTTGCGACGCTTCTGGTCGGCACGCCTGCGCTCTCGATGATTGGGTCCTTCGGAGCTGCACTGACCGTGGGGCTGAAGCGGGGTGGCCTGCTACTGTCGCTTCTTGTCCTGCCACTTTACGTGCCCACGCTGATCTTCGGCGCGACGGCGGTGCGCCGTGGTGCCGAGGGTCTTGATGCGGGCGCGCCTGTCCTTCTGTTGGCCGGAATTACGCTTGGTTCGCTTGCGCTTCTGCCCTTCGCGGGCGCGGCCGCTCTTCGGATCAACATCCGATGACCGCCGTCTCTGGCCTTCCGCGTCAATCCGCGCAGGATCGTGACTTGAGCGCACCGGGCGGCGCGGATAGGTAGATTTTCATGTCACTCTGGGAATACGCCAATCCACGCAAGTTCATGGCCACGACCGACCGGTTGGTGGGGCCTTTCTTTGCGCTGGCGGCATTGGCGCTGGCGGTGGGGCTGATCTGGGGTTTCTTCTTCACGCCTGACGACTTTCGCATGGGCTCGAGCGTCAAGATCATCTACATCCACGTCCCTTCGGCGATGATGGCGATAAACATCTGGGCAATGATGCTGGTGACGTCGCTGGTCTGGCTGATCCGCCGCCATCACGTCTCGGCCCTGGCGGCCAAGGCAGCTGCCCCCATAGGTGTCACCATGACGGTGATTGCCCTTTTTACCGGCGCCGTATGGGGCCAGCCGATGTGGGGGACATGGTGGGCCTGGGACCCGCGGTTGACCTCGTTCCTGATCCTGTTCCTGTTCTACCTCGGCTACATGGCGCTTTGGGCGGCGATCGAGGACCCGGATACAGCTGCCGATCTGACCTCGATACTTTGTCTTGTGGGGTCTGTTTTCGCGCTGCTGTCGCGCTATGCGGTGAACTTCTGGAACCAGGGCCTGCACCAGGGCGCGACCCTGTCGCTCGACAAGGAAGAAAACATCTCCGACGTCTTCTGGGTGCCGCTTCTCGTCTGCATCGCCGGGTTCGTTCTGCTGTTCGTGGCCCTGGTTCTTCTGCGCACCCGAAGCGAGATCCGGAAGCGGCGGCTCCACGCGCTTGAAATGCGGGAGAGGATGGCATGATCCCCGATCTCGGCCGTTATGCGTTCGAGGTGGCGCTGTCCTACGTCGTGACCCTGGCGTTACTTGCCGGACTGGTCGGCCTGTCGGTCATGCAGGGGCGCGCGACGCGGCGCAAGCTTGACGCCGCCGAGGGAAGGGCTTCGCGGGATGGCTAGGGTGCCATGGCTCGCCATCATCCCGCCAGTTGTCTTTTCCGCCCTCGCAGGGTTGTTCCTGAGCGGCATGTACCGCGACGACCCTGACGCGCTTCCGTCTACACTCGTGGGGCAACCTGCACCTGCACTGGCCCTTACCCCACTTGGCCCGATGCCGCCGTTCGACGCCGAAGCGCTTGGCTCGGACGGCGTCAAGATCGTGAATTATTGGGCAAGCTGGTGTGCGCCTTGCAGGGTCGAGCATCCCCAACTGATGGCACTCGCTGCGTCCGGGCTTCCGATCTACGGCGTGAACTACAAGGATGATCCGGACAAGGCGATGGAGTTCCTGTCGTCCCTGGGCGACCCCTATACCGCAATCGGTGCCGACAAGACGGGACGAACGGCAATCGACTGGGGCGTCTACGGCGTCCCCGAGACGTTTGTGATCGACGCGGATGGAATTGTGGTTCTCAGATTTGCCGGACCGATCACCGAGACCATCCTGGAAAACCGGATTCGCCCCGCAATCGAAGCTGCGTCAGGCACCCAATAGCCAAACCAGCATCAGGACCACCAATAGTCCGCCCTCGATCGGAGGAAGGCCTAGCGGCATGGCTCTTGCGATAACTCTCAGACTGTCACTCGTACGATTCACGAACACTACCCCGAACTCTGAACAGCCCTATTTAAGTCTCATTTTCGACAATTTGCGAGGAAAACTGTGAAACTGCACTGATCTGAAACGCTCGGCGCAACAGTTGGCGCCAGGCAGCGGCACTGTTCCCGAAGAAAAAGACAATCGCCAGAATCATTGGAGTGGATAGACGACGACTTTCCCGCGCAAGTGACCGAGCAGGCCGAATCCCGCCAAGAGCCCGAATTGCGCGGTCTGAAAAAGCACGGGCGCTCCGGCTATTACGGCCGAAGCGCCCTAAAGATGGAAAGCTGCCCCGCGTCATACAAAATCGACACGACAGCGGCGGCAAGCATGAGGTCCGATCCCGGTTAATCGACCGGAGGCACATCGGACTTTCCCCCTCTGCACGCACTAAGAACGATCGTTAAATTTAACTCCCCTCACTCGTTACCTGTGAGAAAACTAACACACTAAATGTGTCCGGTCACCTGAGTCGTCATCACTATTTTCGCGGATGCAGAAACAATTTGGTCGCAGTGTTTCCACTGCGACCAAATCCGGTTCAGGAATCTCCGACGTTTCAGGCAGACTTGGCGAGGTTCCGAAGCACGTAGTGCAACACGCCGCCATGCTCGACGTATTCCTTCTCGATAGCGGTATCGATCCGGCACTTGAGCGCGATCTCCTTGCTGGTTCCGTCCGCATAGGCGATCATGCAAGGCACGATGGCGCCAGGCTTCAGGTCACCTTCCAGGCCGGTGATCGAGACGGTCTCATCTCCGGTCAGGTTCAGCGATTTGCGTGTGTCGCCTTCGGTGAACTCGAATGGAATGACACCCATGCCGACGAGATTCGAACGGTGGATCCGTTCGAAGTTCTCGGCAACGACGGCTTTGACGCCCAGAAGCGCCGTTCCTTTTGCCGCCCAGTCACGAGAAGACCCCGCTCCGTACTGTTCGCCGGCGAAGATCACCAGCGGTGTACCTTCGGCCTGATAGGCCATCGCGGCGTCATAGATCGCCATCTGGCTGCCGTCCGGTCCCTTGGTGTAACCGCCCTCAACCCCATCCAGCATCTCGTTCTTGATGCGGATGTTGGCGAAAGTGCCGCGCATCATCACCTGGTGGTTCCCCCGGCGCGCGCCATAAGAGTTGAACTCGCGCGGCGTGACCTGTCGGTCGGTCAGGTATTGCCCGGCGGGTGTGGTTTCCTTGAACGAACCGGCGGGCGAGATGTGGTCGGTCGTGATCATGTCGCCGAGCAGTGCGAGAACCCGCGCACCCTCGACGTTGCTGATGACCCCCGGTTCGGCTCCCATGTCCTGAAAGTAGGGCGGGTTCTGCACATAGGTCGAGGTCGACGGCCAGTCATAGGTCAGGCTGTCGGTGGTTTTCACGCCGCGCCACTTCTCATCGCCCTTGAACACATCCGCGTACTTCGATTGGAACGCTTCACGCGTCACGGTCCGCTCGACGAGGTCTGCGACCTCTTTCTGGGTGGGCCAGATGTCCTTGAGATAGACCGGATTGCCGTCCTTGCCGATGCCGAGAGGTTCGGTCGTGATGTCGATGTTCATGTCACCGATCAGTGAGTAGGCAACGACCAGCGGCGGTGACGCCAGGTAGTTGGCGCGCACGTCCGGGCTGATCCGGCCCTCGAAGTTGCGGTT
>CAZRNL010000228.1:0-5323 GCA_964601395.1 uncultured Silicimonas sp.
TCGCGCTCGATGAACGGCGCAAGCCCCGCCGTCAGAAGCTCCAGCATCTTGCCGACGCGTTCGTGATTGGTGATGGCCATAGGTTACTCCATTCCGGGCAGTAGCTTCGCTTCGGTCATGCTCTTCTTGACGGGCTCCCGTGACAGTCGTGCCAATTCCGGCCAGCCCATGACCAGCACGTTGTAGGCCTGAGCGTCTTGGCTGCGTTTGTTTTGTTCACATACGGTGAACAACTTGTACGCCAAGTCGCGGGCAACCTCCGCCTTCGAGCCCAGCTTGCGGAGAAGGTCCGCAGTGGCGACCTCTCCCTTCTTCTCGTGGAAGTAGACGCGAATCAAGTGATGCGTCATTTCCCATACCGTCAGCCGCTTGTCGGTCAGCGGATCCCAGTCTGCCGCCAGTTCCTCAGGCCGGTACATGCGAAGTTGATTACCTTTAACTTCCACGATGCCTGAGGCCACGAGCGCATTGACCGCCGTGGCATGGGCGTTGGCGAGCAAGTTGGCCTTGCCGCATTCCCCCCAGTCGAAGCCGGTTTCGGCAAACCAAGTCGTGGCCCAGCGCGTGTCCTTGTCAAGTTCCTCAACCGCCTCGCCAAGCAACTCGTCCTTAATTCCGTTGATCAGAGCTAGAGCAGTCCGCACCGACATGGGTTTTCCGCTGCTCTCCAGCACCGCGCTGTACTTCGAGAAGACCGCCATACCAGGACCAATGGATGCTTGGGCGAAGTCCACGGGGGCAACGTTGCCCTGCTGAAGGTGATGCAGCGCATTGGGTAGTTCGCGCTTGAGCTCGGCGATAAATGTGGCACGACTGATCCGCATACTGCCTCGGCGAGGGCGGCAAGCCAGGACTATATACGACGCCAGTGAATTGGAGCCCATCGCTCGCATGCGCCATGCTTGGGACGCGCGGACGGGGCAGGTCGCTGTGATCGTGAAACCACTGGAAACCAAGGCTTCCAGAAGTGTTTCCCAACCAGTGGTGAGGTCGACTGACCCATTCCCCTCTTCCGCGTCATCGCCTCCGGACTCTTCGTCCTCTTGTTTAAACGCGTAGTAGACAGTCAAGGGAGAGTGAGGATCAAGCCGCTCCCGAAGGTGCGTAAAGGTTCGCCGAAAGCCTGACTCAAAGTGTTCCTTCGCCTTGTCCTTGTCACCGTCAAACCTCTCCGGGGCCGCAGTCAGTTCGGGTGTCTTGGGTACAAGAACCGTCTGAAAGATGCCGGGATATAGGTCGCCAATTGTGCGGCGAAGCCATACGTAGAAGAAATCGGAGATGTCTGCGTAAGGTACGTTGTCGTAGTAAGGAGGATCAGTGCTTACGAGCAGACCATCGGCCGGAGCGCCATCTGTGGCCGCATCTGCTTGGCGGGCGTAACCCCTCTTGATCATGTCAGCACCGAGCACTTCCACGCAATCTGCCACATAACCGGAACAAGTACTCCAGCCGCCAACTGAATCCGCGAGGATGTTCGCCTCCGCATAATCCCAGATCATCGGAATTGCCTGACGACCAAAGAGGTTCATCACCTTCTGGTTGCTCGGACTCCACCGGCAGCAGGAGTTATTGAAGTCCGTGCATCGATCCAACGCTAGTGCCAGAAAGGTCGTAATGGTGGCGGCGTATTCCATCGCCACGTCGTCAGCGAGACCAGATGCCTTTACGTCTTCAAAAATGAGGCCCTTTGTCTCACGAATCAGCCCACTGATTGTTACGAGAGACGTGAGCTGGCGGGGCGTGAAGAGCGAATCCATCGTCTTCATGCCGTAGATGGTGGGAGTCAGGTAGCGAGCATTCTCGCGGAGCGGCTCATTCGGCGCATTGTCGGGTATCGCCAAATTAGCACAACTCTCCTGTTCGGCAGTGGCCGGTAGGTAGAGCTTTCCGCCCTTAATGCCCACGATGGTTGCGAGCAACTTCACGCCGAGACGGCCAGAAGTCCCCTCCTTCTTTACGTGACCATTCTTGAGTGGTGTGTCGGTCAGAATGCACCGAAACCTCCCGCCGCGACCGAGCTTTGTGCCTGAGCGGACAGATGCGGCATCCGGAGGAGAAACAGTTTCAATGGAGAATGAATAGGTAAGGGACGCTTTATCTACGTTCGGCTTGAGCCGTGTCTTCTTTCCCTTGCCAGTTGCGAGCCAGTAGGTGCTTACGAGCGGCACGTGTTTGCCTTTGGCTGCAGGATCATCACTGGCGACCGTTCTGGCCCACAGCCAAGCAATAACGTTGCCTTCACCGCCGCCATACTCCTTGGGCAGTCGCACCTTGGGGTAGAGGTGCCCGATCTCCTCCTGGGCACGCTGTCGGATGAGACGTCCGTAGTAACGCACATCCTCAGCCAACCCGCGCGTGCTGCGCCATTCCCCGGTGCGCAGCTTGTTCTTGCGGTCTTCAGGGTTGATGGGCGGATGGTTCGCCCATCGCGGTGCGAGTTCCAAATTGCACTTGTTCAGCAGCACGGCGACCGGGTTCAAATCGGCGGCATGGGCCTCGAAACCCAGCCTCGCCGCCTCCAATGGGATCGAGCCACCGCCGGAAAACGGGTCGAGCACGGGCGGCAACTTGCCGTCACAATGCTTGAGCATCTCATAGCGAGCTTCTTCGTAGACCTCCGGGTGCTCATGTAGCTTCTTCTGCATTAGCCTCCGGATGATGCCGAACAGGCGCTCGCGCTCCGCATCCTGTACCTGCTCGCCCTTGTCCTGCCACGCGGGATCGTCCGAGGGGTCGGTCACGACGGATGCAAACAACACCGCGCGCGCCGTGGGCAGCGGCAGCCGCGCCCACCAGTGATGAATGCCTTTGGGATGCGGCCCGATGCCCGGCATCTTGTCGTAAGCCGAGGCATCGTTGATCTCCGGAAGCGGCAGCGCCACCTCGATGAGTTTCTTTCGGTACGGGGTGTTCATGGGCAGGCCGCAAGAAGTTTGGGGTTCGTGGTCAACACCTCGATTCCGCCTTCTACGAAATCGCCGTCGTTGGTGACGAGCTTCCAGTTGTGGTGACGGCACGTCTCCGCGAGCAGGCCGTCATTGAAGTCGTTTGATCCAGCCTCAAAGTCCGTCAGGACACGCGCGACATCAGCCGAAGCAAACGGGTGGTCGTGGCAGGTACAGAGCTTCAGCATGCTGCGCGCGTAGGTCGCCGCGCCCTGACCAACCGACTGAAACGCCGCCGACTTGCGGAATGCCTTGAAGTCGGCGTAGGTTCGCTTGTGCAGGGCGCTCCATTCGATGCGGCAGTACCGATTCAGGTACTCGCTCAGGATCATGGCATCCATGACCAAACATGAACCTGCGGCCAGCATGTTCTTGAGGGCCGCAGAATATTTAGCGGCGTAAACTGTGGCCTTGTCGGACGGGGTCGGATAAAGGTACAGCCAGACGTTGGTGTCCAGTAGCAGCGGCTCCTCCTTCTGGAAGGTGTAAGTGGTGAGGTCGTGTGCCTTATTCATCATCGCCCACCTCCTCCTTCCACGCCTGATCAAACTCGTTGGGGGCTTTGAAGTAGGTCTTGGCGTTGTCCACGACGCGCTTCAGCACCGCCTGGTCTCCCCCGTCCATGTCGCGGACGGAGACCAGCTCACGGATGCGTTCTTCGGGGAACTCCCCGTAGAGCTGCCCGATGGCTGCGTTAAGGAAGGCGGAGATCAACGTCTCGACCTGCTCGAACGAAAGCACAACCGGCGTTCCGTCACGCAGGAGCGGGACGATCTTGTCGTGGACGCGCTGTCCATCATCGGCGGACACGCAGAGCGGCCCCCCAACGATGTCGAATATCCGAACGATTACTGGATTTGGCATGTCGTCACCTCGTTTCATTCAGAATATACCATCGCGTGATGCTTCCCACGCGAGGCAGTAGGCCGATGTGTCGGCCGTATTGACTTCAAGAGTCACCGTCGTGCCGGGGAAATCGTTCTCCAGCTTGGCATAGGACTCCTTGCCAGCGTTGAACTCATAGAACCCGAAGCGCGACACGATGTGGATACGTCCCTTGTTCAGCCGTGCGAAATCGTGCAGAAACTTCAGACCAAGTCCTCCCGGCTGTTTCCCTTTTTTAGTAGTGTTGCCTTCTCTAAGAGCCCAGCGGATCGCGTCGACCGATCCGATCTTCGCGCCCTTAAAATAGCGGCGCACATTATCACGGATGCCTATGCCAGCATCCGCAATGGTCAAATCAAGCTTCTGCTTCTGGGGGAAGAACTGCCCGCACACGAAAATCCCAAGCTCGGATTCGGAGTGGATGACAGCGTTCTGGAAGACTTCAAAGAGCTTCTGCTTGAAGACCTTGCCCAGACCATCGGTCATGCGCGGTATGCCTTTGCCCTTGAGATGACGTTGCAGGTACTCCTCGAACAGCCCCTCATCGGATCGTTGCAGCCGCTTGAAGGGAATGGTCGTGCGGTTGTTGTCATCGAGCGGCGGATAGCGGTACTGAGTCAGGAAACCGTTCTTCCGCAGGATGCTTTCGACCATTGGCGGAACGTTAACGATCTCCACGGCATTGAAGCGATCGGCAATTCCCGCCAACACGGCCCCAAGCGGAGCCGCCATGTTCGCGTCAAGGAAGCTCACGCGGGAGAGATCGAGTTCTAGCCGATCAGCGGTGAGATTGGCCGTGGCCATCGTCAGTTCGGCGAGGCCTTCGTACCCGTCTTGGTCGCTGCGGATTGTCGGAAGGTAGTGGATCATCGCGGCCCCTCCGCCCGCGCCAGCAGGTCAGCAAAGGCGTAATTTACGCTGGTCACGCCGAAATCCGGCTCTCGCTGGAATGGGCGACGCACGTAGTGGACGTGGTGCGCGTCGCCGTCGAACTCAACGATGGCCAGGATGAAGTCCTCAGGTTTGTTGAGGGAGTACAGAATCTCGTTCTTGGTGACCGTGATGGTCGCCGCGCCCGACACGCGGCCCTTGACCTCGATGAAGCGCAGTCTGCCGGTGCCGGGGACACGACTCTCGATGTCATAACCGAGCTTTTCAGTTTCGCGGTCGGTCGGCACGAATCCGAGGTTGCGCTCGACCTGCATGATGATGGCCCGCGCTTTGGCGGCGGAGATCTGTGTATCCACCGCGTTCTGCGTCCCGACCGCAGGGGCAGCCCCTTTCATGGCAGCAAGGAGGCCCGCAGGAACGACCAGCAGGCCGCCCATAACCACCGGCGGTAGCGGTGCGATCTGCTTTTCGAGCTTGAGTTCCTCCAGCCGCTTCTGCAACCGGGCCTGCAAGGCGTCGGCTCGTTTGCGGGCTTCATCGGAGTTCAGTCGGGCGTTCGGTTTGCCCGCCTGCTCCTGGAGCTTGAGTTGCTCTGCGCGATG
>CAZRNL010000229.1:0-5319 GCA_964601395.1 uncultured Silicimonas sp.
CTTCCGAACCCAGGCGGTGATCTGACGGAACTCTGCGTCGGTCAGGCCGGAATAGGCCTTGGTGAAGGGCACCAGGTCGTTGCCCGACCAGACCGCGAAGGTAAAATCGGTGAACAGGTTGGCCCGTCGTCCGTGACCCGCCTGTGCGTAGATCATCACCGCGTCGATCACCAGGGGATCGATCTTCCATTTCCACCAGTCGCCCTTGCGCCGGCCGTCGCGATAGGGGCTGTCGAGGCGCTTCAGCATCACGCCTTCGGCCCCGATGTCGCGCGAAGCGCCACGCTCGGCGGCCAGTGCCTCCCACGACGCGAAGTCCAGAAGCGGAGACATGCGCAGGGGCGCGGCTTCGGGAACTCGGGACGCCAGGGCGTCGAGACGCGCGCGACGCCGGAAGAAAGGCTGCGCCCGAATGTCAGACCCGCCGTCTTCCAGCAAGTCGTAGGCTCGCAGGATCACCGGCGCTTCCGCCAGAAGAGCCTTCGGCACCGTTTTTCGTCCGATCCGCTTCTGAAGCGCGTTGAAGGTCATCGGCATCCCCGAGGCGGCATTCCAGGCCAGGATCTCGCCGTCGATCACGGTGCCGTCCGGCAGGTAGTCGATCAGGCGCGCCAGTTCGGGAAAACGGTCGGTCATCAGTTCTTCCCCGCGCGACCAGACGAAATGCCGGCCCGCGCGGAGGATCACCTGCCCCCGGATGCCGTCCCATTTGTGCTCGGCGGCCCAATCTGACGGGTCGCCAAGCGTGTCGACTGGATCGTCAAGCTGGTAGGCCAGATAGAACGGATAGGGCTTCGACAGATCCGCTCCCGGATCCGGGGCCAAGATCAGTGTCGTGAAGCTGGTGGTGTCCGGCGACCAGTCGCCCATCAGGCGGTGCGCGAGGTCGGATTCCTCGATCCCGGTCGCCTGCGCCAGCGCTCTTGTCATCAGCTTCTGACTGACGCCCATCCGGAAACCTCCGGTTATCAGCTTGTTGAAGACAAATCTCCCGGTTGTGTCCAACCCGTCCCATGCGGCAAGGATACCCGCCTTGCGGTCCGGCTCCTCCACCGCCGCAAGGCCGCGAATCTCGGCAATCCATTCGGTCAGCGTCCTGTCGGTGACGGTGGATGGTTCGGGCAGGATCAGCGCGATGGTCTCGGCCAGATCGCCGACGACCGGATAGCTTTCCTCGAAAAGCCATAGCGGAATCCCGGCGCGCTCCGCCGCCCATTCGCGCAGCCGTGTGACCGTAACCGTACGCCTCGGGCGCCGACCAGATAGCAGCGCGATGGTCCAGAGCCTGTCCTCTACAGGCGCGTCGGTGAAATAGGCGGCAAGCGCCGCGACTTTGGCATTGATCCCGGTCGTCTGATCCAGGGCCGAAAACAGCTCCGCAAACCGCTTCATGGCCAGGCCTTCAAGGCAAACCCGCCCTTCCGGGGAAAGGCGGGTTCAGGGACATTTGGTGTTTCGCGGATCATGCACCGACATTTAGGTCGTCATGCCCCAAGTTCACATACGGCTCTTGCGCCGCTCCAGCGATATCCGATGAAGCGCGGTCGCGGCGTCGACGGACAAGGGCAGCCGTGATGCTTCTGCGACCTCGTGGCGAAGCACGCCGATATCGTCCAGAATATGGTCGTCAAGATCGAGCAGCGTCTTGAACTTGCGCCTCCGGAGGATGCGGGCAATCCGCAGCGACAGGTTCAGGGCAAGGCCGTGGATGGGATGTCCGGCGCGGGGCTCGTCCTGGTAAATCGTGCAATCGGTCATTTCAGTGTCTCCTGGATTGAGGTGATGGAGAGACGTCGCGACGGCCTCGGAACCGAATATGAGGACTGGACACACATCAATCAAACGAATAGATTTGAATTCATCTGTCAGTTTTACTGAAAGGATGCCCATGAACGCCCCAGCGACACCCTCCATTCCGCTTTTGGACCTCGATCTGCTCAAGACACTCGTGGCCATCGCCGAGACGGGCAGCTTTTCCGCAGCCGCGGTTGCGGTCTTTCGTACCCCCTCGGCGGTTTCAATGCAGGTCAAGAGGATAGAGGAACTTCTGGGACGCGCGGTCTTCATTCGCGACAGCCGTTCGGTCGAACTGACGGCAGATGGTGAGTTCCTGTTGGAACATGCCCGCCGGATGCTGGCCCTGAACCGCGACGCGCTGGCGCGCTTCGTGCAACCGGACGTGCAGGGCGTTGTGCGCATGGGCGCGCCCGATGACGCAGCCGAGCGTCACCTGCCGTCGATGTTGCGGCGCTTCGCGGAAACGCACCCCAGCGTGACCGTGAATGTCACCGTCGACAGTTCCGAACGGATGCTTGCCATGCTGAAGGACGGCAAGCTGGATCTTTCGCTTGTCACCTGTGCCGCCGAGTTCGATGACCGGGGGGCGGAAATTCTATTTCGCGAACGCCTGGTCTGGGCGGTCTGTCGGGGCGGTGTGGCTGCCGAAAGAGAACCTCTGCCGCTGAGCGTCTGGGAAGAAGGCTGCGTCTGGCGCAAGGCCGGAATAGACGGGTTGGCATCTGTGAGCCGCGACTGGCGCGTGGCGTTCCAGAGCGCGCATATCTCGGGCCAGCGGGCGGCCATCCTCGCCGATCTGGCAGTTGCACCGATCCCAAGATCGTCACTTGGCGGCGACATCATGGAAGCGCCCGCACGATACCGGCTGCCGATCCTGCCGGAATATGCGCTGGGCATGATCGTGGCACCCGATCCTACACCCGCAGTCAAGGCTGCCGCGGATCATCTTCGCGCCGGCTTCGAATTGCAGTGAGGAACGTTCGGCGGTGCGACCGCCCGGTTTTGCGAAAGGCCGTTCATCGGACCGCGCATGGACCCCGACACACGATCTGAACCGATCATTTGCAGGTTGGCTGACCGGATCAGATACCGATGAAGCGCTGCGCTATGCGGGGCACGATACCCTTGAAGCGCAGCGGCGCATCCGTGGCCGCGAGACAGATGCAATCCATCCCTTCTTCCGCGATCGGAGTGTGCTGCGTGTCCTCGTCGGCAACTTCGACATCGCCGCGCCCGAAACGGTCGGTCTGGTCTCTGAAGGCCCCTTGCAGAACCAGGGTCAATTCCATTCCGCGGTGACCATGATCAGGCATGGCCGCGCCACCAGGTATGGCCAGAAGCCGCACATTTGCTTCGCCCGAAGTCTTGAGCAGAGCCTGACGGACACCACCGCCTACGGAACGCCATTTCACACTGCCAAGGTCTCCGCCGACGTACGACCGCAGCGGTGAAGGCAGGACCGCGTCGGGCATATGCGTGGGCATCAGCTCGGAAAAGTCCGGCGCGGCGTCGATCATAGCCATTGTGGCTTCAAGTGCCTCATCGGAGACCGTCACTTCGCCACAGTCTTCGATCAACGCGCCGCCGACCGCTTCGAAGCTTTCAAGCCGTGACCTGCACTCGTCGCAAAGCGACACATGCGTCGCAATCACCAGAGCAAATGCCTCGGGCAATGTACCGGCTGAATAGCTCATCAGCAGCGGGTCGGTCAGGTGGTGTTTGATCTCGTTCATCTGTTGCACTCACTTCATCGCATGTCGCAGGCGGTCCAGCGCCAGGCGAATTCTTGACTTTATCGTCCCAAGCGGCAGGCCCGTGACATCGGCGATCTCGCTATGGCTGAGATCACCGAAATAGGCCCGCTCGATCAGTTCCCTCTGTTTGGCAGGCAAATCCGCGATTGCCTTGGCCAGTTTCTCGGTTTCCTGCTGGAGCGCCAGCTGGTCGGCCTGATCGGGCTCGGCCTGCGGACCCCAGGGCAGTTCCTCGGGTTCAGGTCGCCGCTGGCGCCGCAAGGCGTCGATCTTCCGGTTCCGGGCGATCGTGAAGACCCAGGTCGACACGCTGGCCCGTGACGGATCGAACATGTGCGACTTGGTCCAGAGCGTCGCCATGACCTCCTGGGTGCACTCCTCGGCCAAGGCTTCGTTCGCTCCCGACTTCATCAGAAACGACTTCACCCTCGGTGCGAAATGGGTAAACAACTCTGCAAACGCCCGGCGGTCCTTGTCCTCCCGCACGCGCGATACCAGCGCCACCCACTGTTCATTCTTTGCATCGCCAATCGCGGACACGCGATCCTGACCCCTCTGAGACAACGACGTTATCGGGCCAACATAACGCTGCGACCCGCCGATGCCACCCCGGCTCTCAAATGCAATATCCATCGTCATTTGAAGCTTCTACGTCGAAAGACATCTGCCGGATTAAATTTTCGCATCATGTGAAATTTTAATCTGCGCAGGTCCGTGTAGCGTAGACAATGCAACACAGGCAGCGGGAGCATCATATGCCGTTCGAAGCACGCGGTTCGGCCGCAAGAAGAATAGCGGTCATCGGCGGTGGTATTTCGGGCTTGGGAGCGGCGTACCAGCTGGCGGACAAGGCTCACGTCGTCCTGTTCGAATCCGAACCCCGGCTTGGCGGTCACGCCAGGACGATCATGGCGGGAAAACGCGGAGATCAGCCTGTCGATACCGGGTTCATCGTCTTCAATTACAAGAACTATCCCCACCTTACCGCGTTGTTCGAAGCATTGGACGTGCCAGTGGTCGCGAGCAACATGAGCTTTGGCGTATCGGCCCGGCGAGGGCGGTTGGAGTACGGGCTTGCAAGTCTCGACGCGGTTTTCGCCCAGCGCCGCAACATCTTGAATCCGTCCTACGTGCGGATGATCCGGGACATCATGCGGTTCAATACCGAGGCGCAGGCGGCGGTCCGTCAAGACATGTCGATCGGTGATCTGATCGCCCAGCTTGGCCTGGGGCCCTGGTTCCGCGACTATTATCTCACACCCTTTTCCGGCGCGATCTGGTCTACGCCGAAACGGCGTATCCTCGATTTCCCCGCAGATGCGATGATCCGTTTCTTCAAAAACCACGGCATCCTTGGCTGGAGCGACAATCACCAGTGGTTTACCGTCAAGGGCGGCTCGGTCGAGTATGTCCGGCGCCTGCAATCGGCGATCGAATCGCGCGGTGTCGACGTGCGTTTGGGGGCAAGAACCGAAGGCGTGCGACGCCGGGCTTTCGGTGCGGATGTACGATGCCAGGGTGGCGAATGGGAGCCGTTCGATGCCGTCGTCTTCGCAACCCATTCCGACGACACTCTGGCCATTCTGTCCGATCCTACGGGCGTCGAGCGTACCGCCCTGTCCTCCGTCCGCTACCAGCCCAACAAGGCCGTTCTGCACAGTGATACCTCGGTCATGCCGAAACGGAAGAAGGCATGGTCGTCATGGACTTACGTTGAATCCACCGAAGACCCCGAAGCTCCGATCGACCTCACATACTGGATGAACTC
>CAZRNL010000230.1:0-5315 GCA_964601395.1 uncultured Silicimonas sp.
CGATCCGCGCATCGCGGACGAACTGCTCGATCCCCCATTCCCGGGTGAAGCCGGAACCGCCAAGGGTCTGCTGCGCCAGGACGCAAGCTTCGAACCCCTTGTCGGTCAGAAAGCCCTTCATCACCGGGATCAGGAGCGAGATCATCGCCTCGGCCTTCTCGTCGCCCATGCGCTGCGAGCGGTCGATCAACTCGGCCCCCCAGTAGACCAGCGCCCGTCCGCCCTCGACGATGGACTTCTGGTCCATCAGGCCACGGCGCACGTCCGGGTGGACGATGATCGGATCGGCGGCCTTGTCGGGAGCCTGCGCGCCGGTCACATCCCGGCCCTGAAGCCGGTCGCGGGCAAAGCCGAGCGCGTTCTGATAGGCGACTTCGCCCTGGGTATAGCCCTGCAGGGCCACCGACAGGCGGGCCTCGTTCATCATCGTGAACATCGCGCGCATGCCCTTGTGCATCTCGCCCACGAGCCATCCGGTCGCGCCGTCGTAGTTCATCACGCATGTGGCGTTGCCATGGATGCCCATCTTCTCTTCCAGACCGCCGCAGGACAGCGCGTTGCGCGCCCCGAGGCTGCCATCCTCTTTCGGGATGAACTTGGGAACCACAAACAGGCTGATCCCCTTGATGCCATCGGGGCCGCCGGGAATCTTCGCCAGGACAAGGTGGATGATGTTCCTGCTGAGATCGTTCTCACCGCCCGAGATCCAGATCTTCTGGCCGGTGATCCGGTACGATCCGTCTTCCTGCGGTTCGGCCTTCGTGCGGATCAGTCCAAGGTCGGTGCCGCAATGAGGCTCGGTCAGGTTCATCGGGCCCGACCATTCGCCCGAGTAGATCCTGGGCAGATAGGTCTCTTTCTGCTCTTGCGATCCATGCTCGGCCAGTGCCGACGCCGCGCCATGCGAAAGCCCGACATACATCTGGAATGCCATGTTCGCCGTCGAGAACAGATCGCCCGTCGCTGTGTTGAGCAGATGCGGCATGCCCTGTCCGCCATACTCGGTGCTGGCGTCCAGCCCCATCCAGCCGCCTTCGGCCATCTGGCTCCATGCGTCCTTGAACCCTTCGGGCGTCCGGACCACGCCGTTCTCCAGAACGCACCCCTGTTCGTCGCCGACCCTGTTCAGCGGTTGCAGGACGTTGGCTGCGATCTTGCCGGCTTCTTCCAGCACAGCGGCCGTGAAGTCACGCTCCAGTTCGTCGTAGCCGGGAATGTCGCTGTCCGAGACCTTCAGGACGTCGTGAAGGATGAACTGCTGGTCCTTGACGGGCGGGATGTAGGTTGGCATCGCTTTAGTCTCCCTTGGAAGTAATTATCCCGCGGCACGGACGTTCGTGTCGTGGGCGGCGGTCAGGCTCGTCTCCGCCTCGCGCAGTTGCTGGCGAAGTTCGTCGATCGCCACGGTCAGATCATCGCGCTGACGTTCCATGTCGGCCAGGCGTTCCTTGCCCAACTCGACGGCCCTATCCATCTGGGCCTGGTTCTGTCCGGTCGAGTCGTAAAGATCGAGAATCTGGCGGATGTCCTCGAGGCTGAAGCCGAAGCGCTTGCCGCGCAGGATCAGCTTCAGGCGCGCGCGGTCGCGACGGGTGAATAGACGCCGGGTACCGCGGCGAACGGGGAACAGCAGTTCCTTGGATTCATAAAATCTGAGCGTTCGAGGCGTCACCTGGAATGTCTCGCACATCTCACTGATGCTCATAAATGTGTCAGTCATCGACTCTCTCCGAAATCAAGCCGCAGACACATGAAGTTCAGACACCTCGCTCGCAAGTCTTGGTTACGTTTACGTAAACGTAACGTGACGTCACAATTGCCGTTGCGTAACTTTCAGAGCTCTGACGCGACGTCGCGAGCAATTTGACTAAAAGGTCAAATCACGTCTGAGAGAGTCACGGGAGCGAACCTGCAACCTCGGTGCGAATCTTCTGAAGGTCGTCGATGGTCTTCTCCAGCGTCTCCCGCTCCTTGCCAAGAGCTTCGAGTTGACGGTCCGCGAGTCGAAGAAACTCGCGGTATTGCGCCACCGTTCCCTGCTGTTCGTAGATCAGAAGCCACTGGCGGATCTCTTCAAGCGAAAAACCCCAGCGACGTCCACGCAATATGAGTGTCATGCGGGCAAGCTCCCGCGGGCCGTAAAACCGGGCGCGGCCCTCTTTTTCGGGTGAAAGCAATTCGATGTATTCATAATAGCGCAGCGTCCGCGGCGTGACGTCGAACCGCGCGCACATATCCTTGAAAGAAAGCCGTTCCGACATTCGCGTCCTCCCGCGGACAAGGTAGAACGCATGAACGGTTGTATCAATGCCTTGCTGGGGCTTGCTCTCGGCCCCCAAAGAGGCCGATACAACCATCGTCAAGGAGGCCGGAAAATGGACCCCGATCAGAAGAAGAAGCTGGCCCGGCAGTTCATTTCGGGCCTGCCCTATGCACAGGCGCTGGGCCTGCAGATGGAAGAGATCGGAGACGGTCACGCCGTCATCTCGATGCCGTACGGAGACCACCTCGTGGGCGACCCGGCGACGGGCGTGATCCACGGCGGCGCCGTGTCCGGCCTGATGGACACGACCGGAGGCGCCGCGGTCTTGAGCCACCCGTCGACGCCGGGCGGAACCGCGACCATCGACCTTCGCATCGACTACATGCGTGCCGCGACCCCCGGTCAGCGCATCGTCGCGCGGGCGGATGTCTATCACATCACCCGCAGCGTTGCCTTCGTCCGCGCCGTCGCCCTGGACGACGACACCGCGAACCCCGTGGCCACCGCGACCGGGGCCTTCACCGTCGAACCGGGCCGGAGGGACGCATGAACCGGCGCGCGCCCGAACCCGTCCAGGTCGTCAAGCAACGCCGCGATCTTGCGCTGGCGGCCCTTGTCGGCGGCATCCCCTTCGTCCGGTTCCTCGGAATCACGTTCGAGCGCCGTGGCGACGAGCTGACGGCCCTTCTGAACTATGACGACAAGCTGATCGGCAATCCGATCCTGCCGGCGATCCATGGCGGCGTGACGGCGGCCTTCCTCGAGACCACGGCCATCGTCGAACTGGGCTGGCAGCGGCTTTGGGAGGATATCGAAAGCGGGCGGCGCGATGCCGAGACACTGGGCCGGGGCACGTTGCCCCGCATGCCGAAGACCATCGACTTCACTGTCGACTACCTGCGTTCGGGCCTGCCGCGCGACGCTTACGCCCGCGCCCGTGTCAACCGCTCGGGACGACGCTATGCAAGCGTTCATGTCGAAGCCTGGCAGGACAACCGCTCGCGGCTGTTCGCCCAGGCGACCGGCCATTTCCTGATGCCACCGCCCGAGGCATGAGCGACACGCCGGCAACTCCACCACGCCCGATCACGCACCGGCGCGTACTGGCGATCGCCCTGCCGATCGTGCTTTCGAACGCTACAATTCCCATTTTGGGGGCGGTCGATACCGGTGTCGTTGGCCAGCTGGGCGACCCGGTGCCCATCGGGGCCGTCGGCATTGGCGCGGTGATCCTGGCGGCGGTGTACTGGGTCTTCGGGTTCCTGCGCATGGGCACCGTAGGACTGACCAGCCAGGCGCTAGGGGCGGGCGACCGGGGCGAGGCCGACGCGCTTCTGTCGCGCGCGCTGCTGGTCGGGTTGAGTGGCGGCGTCCTGCTGATCCTCGTGCAGTGGCCGCTTTTCGCGGGCGCTTTCCGGATTTCACCCGCGTCGCAGGAGGTCGAAGAGCTTGCACGGGATTACATGGAGATCCGGATATGGTCCGCTCCGGCCGCCATCGCCCTTTACGGGATTACCGGCTGGCTGATCGCCGCGGAACGGACCCGCGCGATCCTGATCATCCAGATCTGGATGAACGGCCTGAACATCGTGCTCGACCTCGTGTTCGTGATCCAGCTTGGCTGGGGCGTACAAGGTGTCGCCATCGCCACCCTGCTGGCCGAATGGTCCGGCCTTGCCGTCGGTCTCTGGTTCTGCTCCGATGCCTTCCGCCGGACTTTCTGGCGCGAGCGCGCACGCGTGCTGGACAGTGTCCGCCTTTGGCACATGGCGTCGGTCAACCGGGATATCCTGATCCGCTCGCTGCTGCTGGAAGGGATTTTCGTCTCGTTCCTCTTTTTCGGAGCCGGTTTCGGAGATGTGCCGCTGGCGGCGAACCAGATCCTTCTCCAGTTCATCCATATCTTCGCCTACGCGCTGGACGGGTTCGCCTTCTCGGCGGAAACCCTTGTCGGCAATTCCAAGGGCAGACGCGATCCGGCGAGGCTGCGGCGGTCGGCGGTGCTGACTTCGGTCTGGGGTGGGGTGGTGGCGGTTCTGTTCGCGGCGGCGGTCGCTTTGGGCGGGCCCGCGCTGATCGACCTGATGACGACCTCTCAGGAGGTTCGCGACGAAACGCGCGCCTACCTGCCATGGGTCACCGTCGCTCCGCTTCTGGGGGTCGCAGCGTTCCAGCTTGACGGCATTTTCATCGGGGCGACACAGGTGCGCGACATGCGCAACATGATGGTGATTTCGGCGCTGGTCTACTTCGCGGCCGTCTTTTCCCTCGTGCCGCATTTCGGAAATCACGGGCTGTGGATCGCGCTGCTGGTCTCGTTCGCGGCGCGGGCCGTGACGCTGGGCTGGAAATACCCCGCGCTGGAGCGTGCGGCGGCCCACTGAGCATTCGCGTATTTGGGGCAAGATGAAGCCCGCCTGTCTGACAGGAATTCGGCATCGGTTCTTGGTCGGCCGTCCGGAAGGACTTGCGTGGTGTCGGCTACAGCCAGTCCTCGACCCCGACACCCACGGCGGCGGCGACATTCGGGAAACCGTCGTGGACCAGCATCTCTTCAAGGCCGCGGGCAATACGTTCAGCCAGGGACAGTCCCTGGTAGACCATCGCCGTGTAGAACTGCACCGCCGACGCGCCTGCGCGCACTTTCGCATAGGCGTCCGCCGCCGATGAGACCCCGCCGACGCCGATCAGCGGCAAGGCCCCGCCTGTTTCGCGGTAAAGCCGCGCCAGGACCCGTGTCGAGGGGCCGAACAGAGGCCGACCCGACAGGCCGCCCTTCTGGTTTCGGTGACGTCCCTTCAGGCCCTCTCGGGACAGGGTCGTATTGGTGGCGATGATCCCTGCGACACCGGCATCGACCGCGACGCGCGCTATGTCGGCGATCTCGCCCTCGGAGAGATCGGGAGCGATCTTGAGAAACACCGGCACGCTTCCGCGCTCGGCCATGACGCCCGCCAGAAGCCCGGCGAGCGCGTCCGCACCCTGAAGATCGCGCAACTTCTCGGTGTTGGGCGACGAGACGTTCACCGTCGCGAAATCGACCAGCGTGCGG
>CAZRNL010000231.1:0-5279 GCA_964601395.1 uncultured Silicimonas sp.
CTGTCTGCGCTTCGGTCTCGGCATTCAGTTCGGCCCCCAAAAGGATGACGAAAGCTGATAGCCAAAGCCACATCAGCAGAACGATCACACCTGTCAAGGCGCCGAAAGTCTCGTTGTAGCTGGCGAAGTTCTCAGCGTAGATCGAGAAACCGATCGATGCCAGAAGCCAAAGGATACAGGCAAGGACTGCGCCTGGTGTCAACCAGCGCCATTTCGCAGCGCTGCGGCACGGCGCTATTCGATAGATGACAGCAATGGCGAAGAAGGCAGCGCCCAGAAGTATCACCCAGCGCGCCAGTCCGATCAGCAGTTCGGCAACTGCGCCCAGTGAAACAACGGCCAGTACTGCCGGCAGACCAAGCGTTAAAGCGATCGCGAAGATCACTCCGACGATCAGGAACACGGTGAGACCGATCTGTGTGGCTTTCAGGTGCAGAAAGCCGCGCGACTCGCTTTCGTCGTAAGCGAGATTGACGCCTTCCATCAAGCTGCCGACGCCTTTGGACGCCGAGTATAATGCGATGAGCAGTCCGAAAACCGCGGCCAGGCCGAGACCCGACTGCCGCGAGCCCGCAACTTCGGTCGCCTGACCCACGACGATTTCCGCCGCCTGCTCGGGTATCATGCTGGCGATTGATGCGATCTGGTTTGCGACGTTCTCGGGTTCGAGGATCAGGCCCGAGATCGCCAAAAGCGCCGTGACGGCAGGGAAAAGGGCCAACAGGCCATAGAACGCAATTCCGGCGGCCGTGAGGCTGATGCGGTCGCGACTGACCTCGCCCCAGGCCCGCCGAGCTATCTGCCACCAGCCCCGCGCCGGAATGGCGCGGGGGGTCTCGGCGAATTTGCCTTCGCGAAAAGTCACGGGGATTTATCGGTCTTTCCAAGGTCCTGGCGTCTGGCCTCTTCCTGCGCCCTGTCGGCGACCCGGTCTCCGGCCTTGCGGATCTCATCCGCCGCAGTTTCGACCGCCGAAGAGGTGCCGGGCGAGCCCGCATCAGCCTGATCTCGCTTTTCGCGGGCGATCTCAGACGCTTCGTCGCCTGCTGCCTTCGCGACTTTGCGTGCTTTCTCGTACTCTTCCTTGAAGATGCGTTCAGCATCATCGTAAAGTTCGTCGCTCTGCTTGCCGAAGTATTCGTCCTCGCCACGCGTTCGCGGCAAGGAGCCTGCCAGCGCGGCGCCCAAGGCCATGGCCACGGCTCCGGCAACGAGGGGATGTTCGTCGATGAACTCGGCAGCGGTATCGGTACCCTTTGCGGCATAGCTGCGCGTGGCGGCCTCGGCGCGCTGGCGCGCGTCTATGAAGCGTGACCGCGCCGCGACAACACGTTCGCGTGCCGCTTCATTCATGTTGTCGGTTCCTTCCGCCAGCCTTTGTCTCAGGCTCTCGGCTCGCCGCTGGGCGCCGTGACTTGCCTTGGACAATCCTTCGCCGACTTTGTTCCGGGCTTCACGGGCCTTGCTTCCCGCGTTCTCGGCGATGCCTGATGCGCGCTCACGCCAACTGTCGTCGTCGCCGCGATCATGATCTTGATCATCATCAATGTCCGCTCGCGCCCAGGCTTCACGGGCCCGATAGTCGCGCCGGGAAGCGTAGGATTGACGCGCGGAATCAAAACGAGGCTGGGCGCCCCTGCTGTAGGAGGGGGCAGAAGCGTTGAAATCATCGTCGCCCATGTGACTTTCCCGGGCGTACGAGCGCGTTGACGAATACCTTCCGTCTGAAGCGATGGCTGATCTTTCGGTATAGGATCGTCCGAACACCATCCACGCCAGGCCAGCCCCGGTCAGAGCCAGTGCGACAGGGTTCTGTTTCACTGACTGCGAGATGGCATGGCCTATGTCCCCGCCGTGCTCGGAAAATCCGCGACCGATTTCCCGAAGGATCGCATCCGGGCTGAGGCGGGATTCCAGCTCATTGACGGTGCCGGCAATTTCCGCCCGCTCTTGTTCGATATCGTGTTCAATTTCATTCGGGGATCGATGGTTATTCTGCATGACTCGTTCCTCTCACGGCTTGTGCGTCGCGTTTCAAATTCTCGGTGGTCCGGGTCGGTGCGAGGCTGGTCAGCTTCAGGTCTCCCATCCCCTTGGAAAGAAAACCCCAGGCAACCAGGGCAAGCACCACGCCGACGATAAGGGCAGCCCAGCCGGAATCGATGCCAAGTTCAGTCAAGGCGACAACCAAAGCTGCAGTCAGAACATTCAATGCCGAAAGTGCCACGACGAGAGCCGCAGCGATCATCCCGATGGCGATGCCGGCCTTCTTCGTGTTCTCGTTGACTTCCGAACGGGCCAGATCGACCTCGAGCCGTAGCAGTTTGCTCATGTGGCTCAGGGCGTCACTCACGAGTCCGGTTGTGCTTTCTTCGTTTCTGCTGGTCATTTTACGCCTCCTGTCTGCTGAGGTTGCGCCGGGGACGTTCCGTAATGCTGGCGTCCCTCGACGGGTCCGCCATCAGCGCCGACACCGGACATTTCACTGCGTTGGTCATTTTCGGTTGGGTTGCGCCGGGATGCCTTGGCAAAGCGTGCTCCGGCGAACCCAAGCAAGGCGGCGCCCCCCAGGAAAGTCACAGGGTTGCGGCGCGCAAATTCACTCATCTCGTGAACCATCTGTCCGATGTCCTTGTCGCGCACCTGGTCGGACAGATCCGCCAAGGATCCTGCCATCTGGCCAAAACTGCGCTCTTGCGGAGAGCCGTCGCGCAATTCGTCGGCTGCGCGGCGCAGAGCCTCACCAACCGACGTAATTTCGTCAGCGACCGTCTCCTTCGCGTGTCCAACGGCGTCATGTGCAGTTTTCGACGCTTCGTCCCGCACTTCGTCCGCTTTGCTTTTGATGTCTTTGCCGACCTTCTTTGCTTCGTTCTTCGCCGTATCCTTCGACGTCCGACGATCAGAACCCCCGGTATCTGAAACCGTTGTCATGGCATTCCCTTTCGTTTGCTCAGGCAACGAGAGTCAAAACAGCTAGTACGACCACGATCAGGCCGATAACGTATATGATGCTGTACATAGTGTGCCTCCCTTTGCCTCGGTTCAGGAAAAACAACATTCAGCGGTGGGAAATGTTCCGGTCGATGGAAAGAGAATTGCCTGATCATGGATGGTTGGGCCAATTCGTGAGCGTTCGCTTGGGAATGCCGCCCTGACCCTGAAATATGTCCCCGACGAAATCTCCCAAACACAGATTGCCCTTGCCGTTCGGCTGACGGACAATGGCGGTGCGCCGTTCGACCGGAATGGCCGTTTCGGTGAGGGAGAACTCGATGGCGTCCGACAGGAACAGCAATCCGATCTTTATCTGCGGCGCGGCGCGCACCCCACTCGGTGCGTTTCAGGGAGCGTTCTCGGACATGCCTGCGACTGCGCTTGGGGCGATGGCGATCGGTGCGGCCCTGCGTGACGCCGGGTTGGTACCCGAACGTGTCGGCGAGGTGCTGATGGGTAATGTTCTGAGTGCAGGCTTGGGTCAGGCGCCGGCGCGGCAGGCCGCGATCGGAGCGGGACTGCCGGTGTCGGTACCTTGCACAACGGTCTCCAAGGTTTGCGGTTCGGGGATGAAGACGGTCATGCAGGGTGCTGATGCGATCCGAGCGGGTTCTGTCGGGATCGTGGTCGCTGGCGGCATGGAGAGCATGACGAATGCCCCCTACCTGCTTCCCGAGGGACGTCGGGGCGCGCGGATCGGGCACGGGCGAATCCTCGATCACATGATGCTTGATGGCCTGGAAGACGCCTACGATGTGGCACCCGATGGCACGCGCCGGTCCATGGGCACCTTCGGCGAAGACTGCGCGGAGCGCTATCAGTTCACGCGGGACGATCAGGACGCCTACGCCATTGACAGCGTGACCCGCGCGAAAACCGCGGCCGAAAGCGGTGCCTTTGACTGGGAGATCGCACCGGTCACCGTCAAGTCGCGCAAGGGCGAGGTGACCGTCACGAAGGACGAAGGGCCACAACGGATCGATCCATCGAAAATTCCGGACCTGCGGCCTGCGTTTCGCAGGGACGGCACGATAACCGCGGCGTCTTCCTCTTCGATCAACGATGGCGCCGCCGCACTTGTGCTGGCCAGTGCAGCGCAGGTCGAAAGCGAGGGCCTGACACCGATTGCGCGGATCGTCGGGCAGGCGGCCTTTGCCGGCGAACCGGGATGGTTCACGACCGCTCCGATCTACGCCAAGCGGGCGCTTTTCGAGCGGATCGGCTGGGCTGTCGACGATGTGGACCTGTTCGAGATCAACGAGGCGTTCGCTGTCGTCGCCATGGCGTCGATGCGCGAGATGAACATCCCGCGCGAGAAGCTGAACGTGAACGGGGGTGCGGTCGCGCTGGGGCACCCCATTGGTGCATCCGGGGCGCGTATTCTGGTCACGCTTCTCGGGGCGATGCGGGCAAGGGGTGCAAGGCGCGGCGTGGCTTCGATCTGTATCGGAGGCGGCGAAGCGACTGCGATGGCGCTAGAGGCCGTCTGACATCGTTCAGGGCGCGTCGGACTTCGGTTTGGGTTCGTAATCGGCGGGGTCAAACTTGACAAAGAACTGCCAGATCAAATGAACTCCGCAGGCTCCGAACAGGACGGCCCAGAAGACGCTGTCGTTCGACAACTCGAACACCGCCCAGATCAGACAAAACGCGGTCACAGCCACCCTCCGCCAGAGCGGGCGAAAGATGGGATGACGGACTTCGAAAAGGTTCTTCATTCGGTTTGCCTCCTGCCGTTGAGGTTTAGGGGGCAGCGTCCGACAAGTCCATCTATCGGTTCTGATACTCAGGCGGCGGGCACAAGGCTTTTCAGCCCGTGTTTCAGAAGGACTTCTGTGTAATCCGCATCGCGTGAAGCCAGGTGGAGCGTTGCGTCAAGCATTCCGGCCTTGGAGCCGCAATCGAACCGCCTGCCGGAGAAACGAAAACCGGCCAGGCCCAGCCGCTCTGCTCCCGAGGCTATCGCGTCGGTGAGTTGGATTTCTCCTCCTGCCCCCGGAGATTGGGTCTCAAGGTCATCGAAGATCGATTGATCGAGGAGATAGCGACCGACGACAGCTTCCAGGGAGGGAGCATCGTCGGGTTCGGGCTTCTCGACCATGCCATTCGCAAGCAGCACTCTTCCGCGGATCTCGCTCAACGCGAGTATGCCGTAGTTTCGCGTCGCGGCTCTAGGTACGGACATGGTCGCAACCATGTGGCCGGCCTCGTCCGGCCTGTACGCCGCTATCATCTCGGAGAGGCACCCTGGGTCGCCGAGGATCAGGTCGTCGGGCAGGATG
>CAZRNL010000232.1:0-5275 GCA_964601395.1 uncultured Silicimonas sp.
AACCCAGCTGAAATCTGCTACCGGTTAACTGTCCACGAAACCGGGGGAACTCCAGTGATCGGCTGGGGCTGGTTCTATCTCAGCACGATCCTCGACGACTACAGCCGCTACATCATCGCGTGGAAGCTCTGCACCACGATGAAGGCAGCCGACGTCACCGATACGCTGGAACTGGCGCTGGACGCCTCGGGCTACCCATTTCCGCACTTGATGCGCCGCCCATGGAACGGCCGCTTCATGGCCTCCCGCCCGATTCCGGTCATTCGGGCCAAAGCGCCGTTCCGGGGTGGAACTGCGACCAGGCAAACCAGAAGGCCTGATGGCTGCCGAGGTCGGCCCCATCCGCATCGACCGCGCGGATACCGCCTGCCTCAAGCCGAAGGCGCACGTTCTCGAACCCTATCTCCTCGCCCCGGGTGAGGGCGATCATGGCTGCGCTGCGCTGGAACGCCACCGGCGTTCCCGACGCGGTCACCACCCCGATGACATCCTCGTGCACCGGCAGGCGCGGGTCGACATCGCCGACAGGAAAGATCGGGCCGTTCGCATCGCGCCCGTTGCGGAAATCGAAGTCCCGCCCAAGCGCCAGCCGCTCGGCCAGCACGGTCGTCTCGGGGTGCTCGGCTTGCCAGGTCCCCCAGTCCGTCGTGACAACGCTGGCCTGTTCAAGCTGCAGTCCGCGATCGGCCAGCGGCCCGGTCACGGCCTTGCCGAGGAAGGTGTCGAAGACCGAGTAGGTCCGGACGTCGTACATGACCTTGTTGGAGCGGATCAGAAGCCCCGAGGTCCGCAGGACCGGCCGCTCGATCCCAGCGGGCAGCCCGTCGGTGAAATACGCCTGCGCCGCGCCGCAGAGCGTGCAGTAGGGGATGCCGAGGTCGCGGCCGCCAAGCGTGTCATTCACCATCTCGCGCACTTCCATGATGCGCCGCGGATAGGCCCGGTATTCGCCATTCACCTCGATGCCGAAGACGATGTCGCTTTCCTTCAGCCAGGTCGCCTCGGCGGCGGTGGTGACCTCGGGGTCGTCGGCGGCAGGAATGCAATTGCACGGCTCGTCGGTCTGCCCGAAGGCGCGATCGTCGATCAGCACGCCGCCCCAGGACACCATCCGCCAGTCGATGTCGCCCTCGACGAAGAGGCGGTCCCACCCGGGAACGGCGGTCGTGAAGATCGCACGCTTGACCTCGAGGTAATCCGGCGGCGCGGGGATCTCCCAGGCCATCAGGTGGTTCGTGACAGCGTCCCAATAATTGCCGCCCGGAGGCAGCCCGATTCCGAGGAGGTCCGCCGCCGTTTCGGCGAGGGCTTGGTTCACGCGGAAACTGCTCACGAAGCGCATCATGTCGCTGACGAGCCACGCGATCCGGGGGTCGTCCGATGCTGCGATTTCCTCAAGGGCGGCGGTCTGTTCCGGGCCCCAGGTCGACTGTGCCATGCTCTCGACAAAAGCTTGGCGGATCGCCTCGCGCAGCGTGTCGGAAAGAGGACCGTCAGGTACCGCCGGCGGGGCACCGAATTCCGCGATCACGTAGTCCGGCAACGCACCCTCGGCCCGGGCAATCGGCGCCAAAAGCGCCAGCGCGATGATCGGGGCAAGCATGCAATCAACACTACGCCGCATCCATGTCATCGATCGTACTCCTGCGTGCCCATTCACAAAGGCTGATCGCCCGCCGCGACCGCTCTGTGGCAGAGCGTCTGTCAAATCGCGTGCAACCGCCAATCAAGCCTTGATCAAGCTTGCGTGAGAACCTGCGCATCCTGTCGACTGTCCGGCAAACGTTCCGAGACTTCAAAACCGCTTGAGGAACATCGAGCCGGATCTTCTGGGAAAGTCCGTAGCTTTCGAAGCAGACATCGGCAGTCCCTGCAGCGAGCGACCGCTTCCCCCCTTTCTTCCAACCCTGATCCAAAGCCGGACAGCCTAGACATCATCGCCAGCTCGGCCAAACACAGCGGATCGGCGTCAATAAAAAAGCGCGTGGGTTCGCGATCAAGTGCCTAGAACGGCGCCCGTTTGCCGGACCGGTATAACCGCTCGATCAGGCTTGCATCGACGAACGAACGCAGGTTGGCGCCGCCGAACATAAACCCAAAGACCTCGCACCCAATGGTAAAGACCACGATCGACGTGCTGCTGCCATCCGCGAAGCCGACCCGAGCGACGATGTGGTAAACGTTGTTGCCGGTGACAAGTGGCCGTTCGGCCAGCCGCACATCGACGGCCGTGGTGCCGCCATGATGTTCACTGCGCTTCCCCGCCATCAGCTGGAAGTACTCGTAGAGAGCCAGGCGTTTGATTTCGGAGTTCTGACCCCAATCCCTCCACGCCCGCTTGAAATTGTAGCTGCCGAATTGCTCTTTATCGATACTGGACAGAAAATACTCAAACAGCGATTCCCGATCACTGCGATTGATGTCTAATAACTCGCTGAGACCGGTCTTTACGCACGTCTCGATACTGGAGGGAATATCTGTTTTGACGTGTGCGTCATCGGCTCTGGCCTGTGTGTTATCCATTAGGGAAAGCACTATGAAGACGGATAAGACAGCCAGGATACGCATTATGCCTTAACCTTTCGAAAAGCCACATTAAAAACGCGATAGACGACCAACTCCGCCTACGGCCGTATTACTGCCCAAGAACGATTTTACCCCAATCCGAACGCTACAGCCGTTATGTCCAATATAGCTTGGACTGGCGATTCCGCCAGCTTGGGCATTTAGGTGAAGACTCACCGCTGATGAAGACGCGCGCCCGAGCACGTCATGCGCGCTACGGGCTAACAGCGGCCCTTTCCCGCGAGAGCGAGCCCAAGCCCTGCGAACAGATTACCCGCCAAGGTTCTGTCCAGTCAGACATGCGCCCCCTCCTCGCTTTGGGATCAGGACATCAAGAGGCGCCAATCGTCCGGAGGAAGGTTGAGAAGAGTTCCCCCTGAGAATTGATTCTGAGCTTGGAGTAAACGTTGCGTCGGTGAATGCGGACTGTACCTGGAGAAATCGCAAGTAGCTTCCCGATGGCCTCTGAGGAATGCCCGCGCAAAGTCAATTCCACGATCTGGCTCTCGCGTTGGGTCAGCGCACCGTCACCGATGGTCTTGAAGGCATCCGTGACTTTCTGGGTCAGGATTTCGGAGGCTTCGGCGCGTCCGGTTCTTTCGACATTCGACCAGTGACGCCGGCAAAGCGCGTCGACGATAGGCTGGATCTCTGTTAGAGCGCGGAACTCGGTCTTGCTGAATTTCCGTTCTGTCCGCATCATCGAAACAACGATCCCAAGTTCCGAATCCACATTGATGAGATAGCCGACCTCTTCGGCCAATCCGGTCTGCGCATAGTAGCTGCGGAAATATTCCCCCTGATAGAACCTGTCCGGCGCGATATCCGACAGGCGCCACACGCCCGAAGGCGTATCGCCTGTGCTGGCAAGAAAGAATGGATCGATCAGGTAGGGACCTTCCAGATACTCGCTAACGTGAAGCTTCTGCCGTTTCGGCGTGAAGTCGTCAAAAAGTGCGAGCGGACGCTTTGTTCCGATGTACCCAAAGATTACCGTGAATTCGTAAGGCACTACGCTACGCAGTCCGTTGGCGAGCGTTTCGGCAAACGTCGACGTGCCAAGCGCGTCCAGGCACCTCGCAGATTGCTGATTCCAGTCAGTTGGCATTGAATCGGCTCCTACAGTCGCAATCAACTATAACAATTTGCATATTTACACAAAGCGCCTTTTGACGAGAGATTATGCTCATAGCGTTATAGCTGCACCACCACCGTTCTATCTACTCATGCGACAATTGCTGGACAAAAATAGGCCTATGGAAGACCCGGCCCCGCCAATCGCGGAACTGCGCGATGTATCGAAGCGCTTCGGCTCTCTCGTTGCTGTGGACAGGATGAATCTGAGCATCAAGGCTGGCGAGTTCCTGTCGTTCCTCGGTCCGTCCGGCTGCGGCAAGACAACCGCGCTAAGGATTCTTGCGGGATTTGAGCCTCCAAGCGAGGGCCAGGTTCTGATTGGAAACGAGGATGTCTCGGGGCTGGAACCATACCGGCGGCCGGTGAACATGGTTTTTCAGAGCTACGCGCTGTTTCCGCACATGACGGTCGCGCAGAACATTGCATACGGCCTGGAGCAGCGGCGCCCCAGACTTCAGAAGACCGAGATCGCGAAAAAGGTTCAAAAGGTTCTTGAAACGGTGCGCCTGGGAGAATTCGGCAATCGCCGAACCTGGGAAATGTCGGGCGGCCAGCAACAAAGGGTCGCGCTCGCACGCGCCATCGTGAACGAGCCTAAGCTTCTACTGCTGGACGAGCCGTTGGCCGCACTTGACCGCAAGCTACGCAAGGAAATGCAGATCGAACTGCAGGATATTCAGCGCGAGTTGGGAATCACCTTCGTTCTTGTGACCCATGACCAGGAAGAGGCCCTCTCTCTGTCCGACCGGATCTGCGTGATGCGTGCGGGCGAGATAGTTCAGGCGGGCAGTCCGCAAGCTCTCTACGATGGCCCCACGACACGGTATGTCGCTGATTTCGTTGGGACATCGAATTTTTTCAACGGCAAGGTCTCGAAGCTTTCCGGCGGTCAAAGCGGGATCACACTTGGAGATGGTCGGACATACGCCGGCACACTCGGAAGCGAGCTTGCCGAAGGGCAGAACGGGTGCCTTAGCGTTCGGCCCGAGCAGATCAGGCTAAGCCGTGCCCAAGTCCCGGACGGCCTGCCCATGAGGGTCCAAAACCGCATCTTTCTGGGCGAGCACACCGAATACGTAGTTCGTCACGAGCACCTAGGAATCGTCACCGCCCTTGCACCGCGTCAGACGGATGAGGGGCTGCCGACACTTGGAAAAGGCGACATGGTCTGGGTCCACTGGACCTCCAATGCCGCTCTGATCCTGAGGCCGGACTGAAGGTAGAAGAGCAGCAACATCCAACTGGGAGACAAGACATGACAGACAATTCTTACGTTTCGAAGCGAAAGTTCATGGAAGAGCTGCGGCGCTATGAGAAAGGCTCGGTCACGCGGCGGCATTTCCTGGGAGTGACGGGTCTTGGCACAGCGACCGCCGTGATGGCTGGAGCACTTCCCGGCCTTCGACCGTCGCGCGCACTGGCTGCCAGCCACATCGGAGACCGCGTGGTTCTGGCGACCTGGCCGAACTACCACGACCCCGAGAACTTCGAGATGTTCACCGACCAGACGGGCGCTTTCACCCAGGTCAACGTTTTCGGCTCCAACGAAGAAATGCTGGCCAAGCTTCAGGCG
>CAZRNL010000233.1:0-5273 GCA_964601395.1 uncultured Silicimonas sp.
GCGGCATTGCTGCCCTCCATGACCGGCTGGCCGGACTGGAAATGCTCCATGATCACGCCCAGGATGGCGGGCTTGATGACATCCCAATCGGTCGTGTCCGACTTGGTCACGGTCACGAAATCGGTGCCGAAGAAGACGCCCGCGACGCCGTCCACTCCGAAGATCCGCATCGCCAGCGGCGACTTGTCGGCGGTTCCGGCGCTTGGGAAATCGGCGGTTCCCGCTTCCAGAACGGTCTGTCCGGGCAGGAATTTCAGCGTAGCGGGGTTCGGTGTGGATTCGGTCTGGATGAACATTTGCGCGTTCCTTACTGTTCCACTCGGATATGCGCCTGCGCCCCCGGCAAGTCAAGGTTTAGAACCGTTCTAAGCCTTTCAGCGAAAGCGGAAAGCGATCCGATCTCCGCCAGCGCGGCGGTTTCCGATGGGCGGCATGTCCGGGGCAATCGGCATCGCGCAACGGCTCTCAGGTGATCGCTTCCAGCTTTTCCTTCGACAATTCGCCCGGAACGATGGTCAGTGGCACCGGCAATGTCCCGAAGACCCGCGCCAGAGCCGAGACGATGGGCCCCGGCCCTCCCTTCTCGGCGGAGGCGCCCAGCACGAGGACGCCTATATCGCCGTCCTCCTCGATCTGTTGCAGGATCTCGGTCACCGGCTCGCCCTCGCGGATCACAAGTTCAGGGTCGACACCCTGCCGGTCGCGCATCCACTTGGCGAAGACCTCGAAATGAACGTGGATACGCTCCCGCGCTTCCTCGCGCATGATGTCGCCGACGCCGATCCAGTGATTGAACTCGTCGGGCGGAATGATCGACAGGACCTGCACACCGCCGCCCGTATGAGATGCCCGCATCGCCGCGAAACGCATCGCGTTCAGGCACTCGCGGCTGTCGTCGAGAATGACCAGAAACTTGCGCATGACGTCCCCCTCTCTGGCGCCGGATCATGTCCTCAACCGGCACGCCTGTCCATCCTCAAGGCGCGATGCGCTGCCCCTTGCCCAAAGCCTCTGCCCGGCGCACCGCCAGCACCGCAGCGGCATAGTCGCCAAGGGCGATGCCCCGGAAGGCAAAGGCGGCGGGCTTGCCCGCCACCGCGCTTCCCGCGATACCCGTCACCAGTTCCGTCAGATCACCCGCGATACGCGCCTGGGGCAGCATCGGCTTCTCGCTCTCGGCTTCCTGCTGGCGGTCGTCGACGACGACGGTCCCGAAAGCGTCCATGCTGTCCGGCAGCCACGGAATGCAGAGATCGGTGATCGCCGCGAAGGCGGACGGCTTAAGCCAGCGCGCATCGAGGAACGGCTCGATCGAATAATCCAGCGTCACCGACGTTACCACAAGATCGGCACCGGTCAGCGCTGCCTCGGGACTATCGCTCGCCTCCGCCTCCAGGCCCATCTTTCGCGCGGTGGCGCACAGCGCATCGACATTCGCCTTTCCACGTCCGAAAGCGCGTATCCGCTTCAGGGGGAACAGATCGGCGAACGCCTCCAGATGGCTGCGCGCCTGAACCCCGGTCCCGACAAAGGCCACGGTTTCGGAGCCCGGGTCGCCCAGCCGCCTTGCTGCGACCGCCGACAGCGCCGCGGTCCGCACCGCGGTGATCCAGTTGGCCCCGACCATCGCCCGCAATAGCCCGGTCTCGGCATCCAGCACCATGATCGCCCCGTTGATCGTGGGCAGGTCGCGCGCCGGATTGCCGGGGCAGACGCTGACCTGCTTGACCACGATGAACCCGTCATCGCCGACGGCAAGCGTCGCCATCATGTAACGCCCGTCCCCCGGCAGGATCGCCGATTTGGGCGTGGTGTGAAGCTTTCCCTCGGCCTTGGCCACAAGCGCCGCCTCGATCGCATCGGCCACGTCGCGGGGCGCGATCTCCAACTCCGCAAGCACGCGGTCCGGCAGGTATAGGAAATCGTCCGTCGTATGCATGCTCATCCCTCCGTCACCCGGCACCATGCCGCCGCCCCCGAGGTCTGTCCAGCCGCCGGAGCGAGCGCCGGAGGAGCCAGAGCGCCAGCGCCAGAAGCTGTGCCGCCAAAGCCGACAGCAGGCCGATGGCCAGCAAGGCCATTTCGGTCAGCCTTTTGGTCGCACGGATCACCCGCGCCTTGCCAAGTATGGCGAAGGCACCGCGGGTTTCCGCCCCGGTGGCGTCGGCGACGCGCGCCACGCCCGCCAGTTCGTCCGGCGTGTCGGCATAGCGCAGCAGCGCCAGCGTGTCGCCCGCGTCGGTGCGCGCACCTATGCGACCCACATCGGCGGCCATCCCGGCCAGACGCCCCCCGGCTGGCGTCAGCAGCGTCTCTCTGCCGGCGCGGAGCAGCACCACGTCACCCAGCCTGTCCCAGTCGATTGCCCGCCGGGCAAGGGATGCGACTTCGTCCCCCAGGGACGGAGTCAGCGCGCCAATCCGCCGCGCCACCCTCAACCCCGTCGCTCCCGCCTTGACCGACGCGCTTGACCCGGCCGTGAGCAGAATCGCCCCCGTCGCCACCAGTCCGACAACGGCAAGCGACAGGTCCACCCGGTCGACCTCTTCGCCCGAAAACCAGTCCTGCCCTGCGCGCCGCAACGCGTTCAGGTCACCGAACGGGGTCATCTCGGCAGGCAGGTTGCAGATGGCGACACGGGTCAGGTCTGGGCAATTTCCCGGATCCCAGGCACAGGCCAGGCACGCTTCCCATCCATCCGCTGCCGCTTCGGCCACGGCCAGCCGCACCACAATCTCGTCCGGCAAGGTCACGCCGCGTCCCGTCGCCAGCCGCGCCACTGCGGCGGCCTCATCCGCCTCGCCCGCATCCAGCGCCGCGCCGATGCGCCCCGCCAGCCGCTCGGACGTCATTTCAGGGCCCAGCACCCGCTCCAGCGCAACCTTCAGCTCCGCCTCCGTCCGGTCGCGGTAGGGCGCGGCGAAAGGAGATTGCGCCAAAACCCAGAGCGAGCCGGCGAACGTCAGGAAGGCGGTCAGCCCGAGCAGCAGGCGGACAAGCCGAAGCAAGGGGTCACCCCTTCTCGGACAGCGCCCAGTCCCAATACATCTCGCGCACGCGCCGCGTTACCGGACCGACCTGGTAGTTGGTGCCGTCGAACTCGGTGACGGGCGTGACCTTCGACATGTTTCCCGACATGAAGACCTCGTCTGCGTCCTCGAAATCCTTGAAAGTCAGCACGCTTTCGCGGACCGGCAAGCCTTCGCGGGCCAGGTTCGTCATGTGCCGCGACCGGGTGATGCCCGCCAGGAAGGTGCCATTGGCGATGGGTGTGAAGACTTCGCCATCCCTGACCATGAAGATGTTGGCCGTCGCGGTTTCGGCGACGTTGCCCATCGCGTCTGCCACAAGCGCATTGGTGAAACCCTTCGACCGCGCCTCGACAAGCATGCGGGCGTTGTTCGGATAAAGGCACCCGGCTTTCGCGTTCACCACGGCGTCTTCCAGCACCGGGCGGCGGAAGTGAGTGCGGGTCAGCCGCGCGGTCACGTCCGCCTTGGCCATAGGGATCTGTTCGAGGCAGAGCGCGAAGCCCGTCCTTTCCGCGTTCGGGACGATGGCGGTGATGTCGCCATCGATGCCCCAGTACATCGGGCGGATATAGACGGCTGCATCCCAGTCGAAGCTTTTCAGACCCTCCCAGGCAATCGCCATCATCTCTTCGACCGATACAGTCGGGGTGACCATCAGCGCGCGGGCCGAGTTGTTGACCCGCCGGCAATGTGCCTCGAGATCGGGCGCCACGCCGTCGAAGTACCGTGCTCCATCGAACACGCCCGAACCCAGCCACGCGCCATGATCGGCCGCCCGCATGATTGGCACGTCTCCGTCGTGCCAGGTGCCTTCGAAATAGGTGCGGATATTCGTGCCGGTTGCCATGTAGGATCCTCCCAGTCGCGGACCCTAGGCGGCAAGCCGGGCAAGGTCCATACCGCTCAGACCGGGGCGCGGCCTTCCGAGATCAGCGCGGCCACATCCAGCGGCGCATTGACCATTGCCAACTCGCCCTTGGCGTCGCGCGGCCATTCGGCACTTGGCCGGTCGCGGTACAACTCCACGCCATTGCCGTCCGGATCGTCGAGATAGACGGCTTCGCTGACCCCGTGGTCGGCCGCCCCCGTGATCGGCACGCCCGCGTCGACGACACTTGCCACGGCCCGGCCAAGCGCCACGCGGTCCGGGAAAAGGAACGCCGTGTGGTAGAGACCGGGATGACCCTTCGGCGCGGGCCTGCCACCCCGGCTTTCCCATGTGTTCAACCCGATGTGGTGATGATACCCACCCGCCGACAGGAACGCCGCCTGCGCACCGTAGCGCTGGATCAGTTCGAAGCCCAGAACGTCGCGGTAAAACGCGATGGATCGCTCGAGGTCCGACACCTTGAGGTGAACGTGTCCGACACGGGTGTCGGGGTGAGTGATATAGGACATGCGTCGACTCCTTCCCGGTCTATCTACTGCGGACCACAAACCCACAAAAGGCTCACAATCAAACCGGTTCTGTGCGAAAATGCAAAAAAGCCCCCCGGGGCAAACTCCCGGGGGGCTGGCGCAGCTTGGACGGGCCTACGCCCATAGGGACAGAAACCGGCGGACGCCTGGGCTTTCGCCGAGGTTGCCTTGGGAAGGGGTTCGGGCCCCGGTTTCCGGGACAGGTTGGGGAACCTGCCATGCATCGGACACTAAGCACCGAAAGAATCGATTCCGTGACAGTCGCGCTTAATAATGCGGCGGGCGCTCGTCTCCGACCACGATTCCCCCGGTGCCGTCCGCCTCGCGCATCGCCTCGCGCTCCATCAGGATGTGGACCCGCCGCGTCAGCGTGTCCAGCTCAAGCGCCTGGCGTGTCACGACCTCGTTCAGGTCGTCCGCAAGACGTTCCAGATGCGCCAGTCTCTCTTCGATTCTCTCGCTCATCTTCGTCCTCCTTGCCGACGTATCCCGCACGGGCTAAACCCCCGCGCGACCAGACCAAAGGGAAATCCCATGGCCAAGGATAAAAAGACCCCGCGTCCCAAGGCCGAAACGCCGAAAGGGTTCCGCGACTATTTCGGCGCTGACGTGACCGAACGCAAGGCGATGCTGGATGCCATCGCCGGGGTCTATCACCGCTATGGGTTCGATCCTCTCGAGTCTTCCGCCGTCGAAACGGTTGAAGCGCTGGGCAAGTTCCTTCCCGACGTCGACCGTCCGAACGAGGGCGTCTTCGCCTGGCAGGAGGATGACGGCAGCGAAAGGCCGGGGGACTGGCTGGCGCTGCGCTATGACCTGACC
>CAZRNL010000234.1:0-5249 GCA_964601395.1 uncultured Silicimonas sp.
ACTACAACCTGCGTCCGGTCACGGCCCGTGTCGCCCACGACCAGATCCCCGCGCTTGTCTATTTTCCGGATGCCGGCATCTGGGAGACGGGCAATGCGTGGTCGCTGCCTGACTGGCAGCAACTCTTCGGAGCCGTCACTTGGGAAGCGGCGGGCGAGTATATGCGGCTTCACGGCAGATTGTCGCCCGAGACCGCCGCAGCGGCATTCCCCCAGATCCGCATGCGTGCCGCGAGCCGCGTGAGGGCCATGGAATTGTCATCTCCGTCGGCACTTGCTCCGGCCATGTCGGCTTCGGATGTCCGCATCGAAGCGTCACGCCAGCCTTATACCCGGTTCTTTGCGTTGCGCGAAGACGACCTGTCCTTCCCGAGATTTGACGGCAAGCACAGCAGAATGATCACGCGCGCGAGTTTTCTGAGCGGCGACGCGGTGACGGTGCTGCCGTACGACCCGAGGCGGGATGCGGTGCTTGTCGTCCGGCAATTCCGCCACGGTCCGTTTGCGCGCGGCGACACGAATCCGTGGACGCTGGAACCAGCGGCTGGCCGTATCGATCCGGGCGAAAGCCCCGAAGAGGCGGCAAAGCGCGAATTGTTCGAAGAGACGGGCCTGCGCGCCGATGTCCTGCACCGTGTGGGCGACTACTACCCTTCGCCCGGTGCCTGCAGCGAGTTCCTTGTCAGCTTCGTCGCGATAGCCGACCTTTCGGAACGCGACGGTGCGACCGCCGGGCTGGAGGAAGAAGAGGAGGACATCATGTCTCACGTCATCGCGTTCGAAGACCTGATGACATTGGTTGAAACCGGGGCCGCGAACACCGGTCCGCTGATCCTCAGTGCCTTTTGGCTGGCGCGTTACCGAGAGCTTTTGCGACCATCGGATTGAAACCGCTTCGGCGGGATAATAGGACATGGACAACACCGAAAGGAATGCCTTCATGCTCGTCCGCTCCGATCTTGCCGATGCTGTCGGGAATACGCCCCTGATCCGTCTGAAGGGCCCGTCCGAGGCTACCGGCTGCGAGATCCTTGGCAAGGCCGAGTTCCTCAATCCGGGTCAGTCCGTCAAGGACAGGGCCGCGCTGTTCATCGTCCGTGACGCGGTGGCTTCGGGCGCGTTGCGGCCAGGCGGCACGATCGTCGAGGGAACCGCGGGCAACACCGGGATCGGCCTGGCCCTGGTCGGCGCGTCGATGGGCTTTCGCACCGTGATCGTCATCCCGGAAACGCAGAGCCAGGAAAAGAAGGACATGCTCAAGCTCTGCGGGGCCGAGTTGGTGCAGGTTCCGGCGGTGCCCTATAAGAACCCGAACAACTACGTGAAATACTCCCAACGGCTGGCCGAACGTCTGAACCAGTCCGAAGCCAACGGCGCGATCTGGGCAAATCAGTTCGATAACACCGCGAACCGGCAGTCCCATGTCGAGGGCACCGGGCCCGAGATCTGGGATCAGACCGATGGACAGGTCGACGGATTCACCTGCTCGGTCGGGTCGGGTGGTACCTTGGCGGGCGTTGCGCAGGTGCTGCAACCCCGAGGTGTAAAGGTTGGCTTGTCCGATCCCGACGGCTCGGGGCTGTACAAGCTCTATACCGATCAGGATCCGCCCGATGGGGATTCGATCACCGAGGGGATTGGGCAAGGTCGCATCACCGCGAACCTCGACGGGTTCACGCCGGATTTCGCCTACAAGGTGCCCGACAGCGAAGCTCTGCCGATCGTGTTCGACCTTCTGGAGAACGAGGGACTGTGCCTGGGCGGGTCCTCCGGCATCAACGTCGCGGGCGCGATGCGGCTGGCCAGGGACATGGGTCGCGGACACACCGTCGTGACGATCCTTTGCGACTATGGAAGCCGGTACCAATCGAAGCTCTTCAACCCTGATTTTCTGAAGAGCAAGGGCCTGCCGGTGCCGCGCTGGATGGACGGACCGGAACGTATCCTGCCGACCGTTTTTCAGGACTGAAGTGTGGCGCTGAAACTCCTCAGAAACCTCTGTCTGACGCTGGTCGTCGCATCGTCCCTATGGGGCATGGCGTTGGCGCAGGACCTTCCGGACTTCGAGGCCTTCAACTCCTTCGCCAATTCGGTCGAGACCGACCTTCAGGAAAACCGGCTTTCCGACGACGGATTCGAGGCCCTGCGCGCGGATTTGGTTGACTGGCGGCAGAAGATGCAGGCCGCCGAGACCGCGAACGAAGTCCAGATCGAGGCCTTGACCGCTCAGATCGAGACGCTGGGCGCACCGCCCGCCGAGGGAGAGACCGAGCCCGAGACCATAGCGCGGCGGCGGGCGGAACTGGCGGACGATCTGGCTGTGGCTCGTGAACCGAGCGTCAGCGCGCAGGAAGCCCGCGCCTGCGCCGCCGCCCTCATCGGCAGGATTGACGATACTCTGCGAGCTCGCCAGACCGACGCGCTATTCCAGCACGACGGCTCTCCCCTTGACCCGACGCGTTGGGGACCGGCATTCGACCGTGCCGCGCGCGTCGTTGCGGACATCCGGAACGAGGTCAGCGCGAACATTGCACTCCAAACAGAACGCGGCGATCTGGCGAACCGGTTGCCGATCGTGGTTCTCCTTGTCGCGCTTGCGCTGGTCCTCGTCACACGCGGCCCGCGATGGTTCGAGCGGCTTATCGCCCGGATCGAAGCACGCTCGACCGAACAGGGCCGTATTGTCTACGGCTTCCTCGTCTCGCTCGGAGCCATCGTCGCGCCATTGGTCGGAATAACGCTGCTGAACGTGGCCCTGATTTCCAGCGGCGTCCTCGGTCGCGCGGCTGTGGGGGCCTCGGTAGGGATCAACACCGCCATTTTCGCCTATGCGCTAAGTCGCTGGCTGGGACGGCGGCTGTTTCCTGAGCGGGACATCATACCCTCTCCGCTTCTCCTGACGGACGGGCAAAGGGCCGAGGGCCGGTTCCTGGCGGTCAGTCTGGGCGTGGTCCTGGGATTGCTGCTGCTGGTCAGGGTGCTGGGCGAAGTCGAAAGCCTCGACGTGGAATCACTTGGGGTTTTCAGCTTTCCGCTCTTTGTCCTGCTGGCTCTGATCCTGTTCCGCATGGGACGTCTGCTGAAGCTGGCCGGGCTTTCCGAAGCGGACACAGCGGCCGAAGCCACCGTCCCGGGCTACATCGGCCGCGCGCTTGGCAAGGGCGTTCAGTCCGTCGCAATCGTGGGGGGCCTTGCAGCGACCGCCGGGTATTTCAACATGGCGCAGGCCATTCTCATCCCGACGGCTCTGTCCCTGGCACTCCTGGCCTTCCTGGCAACACTGCATTTCGTGACCCGCGCCACGTTCGGGCTGTTGCGGGGACTGAACGCCGAGGACGCGGCCAGCGCGCTCACGCCGGTCCTGATCAGCTTCGCGCTTGCCTTGGCATCCTTTCCCTTGTTTGCGCTGATCTGGGGCGCACGGGCCAACGATATAGGCGAGATCTGGACCCGCTTCCGGTCGGGCGTGCAACTGGGCGAAACGACAATCTCCCCCGGATCCTTCGTGACTTTCGGAATCGTCTTCGCGCTTTGCTTCCTGCTTACCCGTCTGGTCCAAGGCGCGCTGCGCAGCAGCGTCCTGCCGCGGACAAGGATCGACAGGGGCGGTCAGAATGCGATCGTCTCGGGATTGGGCTATCTCGGTATCACGCTGGCCGTAGTCGCCGGCGTCACATCTGCCGGCATCGACCTGTCATCCCTGGCCATCGTCGTCGGCGCGCTCGGCGTCGGCATCGGGTTCGGCCTTCAGAACATCGTCAACAATTTCGTCTCCGGCATCATCCTGCTGATCGAACGTCCGATCAGCGAGGGCGACTGGGTCGAGGTGAACGGCCAGATGGGAACCGTCCGCGCGATCTCCGTGCGCTCGACGATCATCGAAACGTTCGACAGAACCGACGTCATTGTCCCTAACGGCGATTTGATTTCCGGTACCGTTACCAACTGGACGCGTGGCAACTCCATCGGCCGGGTGATCGTGCCCGTGGGCGTTGCCTACGGAACGGACACCCGGAAGGTCGAAGCTCTGCTCATGGAGATCGCCAAGGCGCATCCGATCGTCACGGTCAATCCGCCACCACAGATCCTGTTCATCAATTTCGGAGCCGACAGCCTCGAATTCGAGATCCGCGCGATCCTGACCGACGTCAGCTTCCTGTTGTCCGTGAAGTCCGACATCAACCACGAAATCGCACGGCGTTTCGGTGAAGAAGGGATCGAGATACCATTCGCTCAGCGCGACATATGGCTCAGGAACCCCGAAGCGCTTGCCGCCACCGCCGCGGCGGTTACGGCACCGAGATCACCGTCCGGCCCGTCCGATCGCAGTCTTATGGACCCTGACGCCGGAGAGCCCGATTGACCGAGCCGCTATACCTGGAAGACGCATATCGTCAGGTCGCGCCGGGCCGGGTAACAAGCCTGACCGATCAAGGCGGTATCGTGCTGGCCGCAAGCCTTTTCTACGCGACGGGTGGCGGACAACCGGGTGACAGCGGCAAGCTGGTCTGGGACGGAGGCGAAACTAGGATCGCGACCACGATCAGGGACGAGACCGGACAAGTCATCCTCGTGCCCTCCGAGGACGATCCCCTTCCTCCTGCCGGGGCCGATCTTCTTCAGCACCTCGACTGGGAATGCAGGTTTCGTCACATGCGGATCCACACGGCGCTGCATCTCCTCTCCGTGGTCATACCGCTGCCTGTCACGGGCGGCTCCATCTCCGAGTCCAAGGGCCGGCTCGATTTCGATATGGAGTCGCCCCCCGAAGACAAGGATGCCCTGACCGAAGCGCTCAACCAGCTTGTGACAGGCGATTTCGCCGTGACCGAGCGCTGGATCACCGAGGATGAGCTCGACGCCAATCCGGGCCTGGTGAAGACCATGTCCGTCAAGCCTCCCCGTGGCCGAGGCCGAATCCGGCTGGTGGGGATCGGAAGCGAGACGCGCCAGGTCGACCTCCAACCCTGCGGTGGAACCCATGTGGCGACCACCGGTGAGATTGGCCGAGTGACCCTTGGAAAGTTCGAAAAGAAAGGCGCGCGGAACCGTCGTGTCTATCTGCATCTCGACGCGTAATTCCGTCAAACTGCACTTGCATCGGGGCCACGCCAACGGCTATGTGACGCCCACCGGAGAGGTGGCCGAGTGGTCGAAGGCGCACGCCTGGAAAGTGTGTAGGCGGGGAACCGTCTCCAGGGTTCGAATCCCTGTCTCTCCGCCACTTTAGGCATATGACGACCCACTCCA
>CAZRNL010000235.1:0-5216 GCA_964601395.1 uncultured Silicimonas sp.
ACTGCCCAGAGAGAGCGGCCGAAGCCGGTCCTTTGGGGCATTTCGAAGGGCAGAATCCGGCCCGAGTTCGAGAACTTGACGCCGACCGACAACTCCGACCCGTCCCGCAGAACCGCGTCGTAGAAACACGCCGAGCCGCCTTCCACCGGATAGCGTCCCCAGGTCCAGTAGTCGAAGTCCTGCTCCAAGGCCCGTGTCCCGAAGTTCGCGTCGAAATATCCGTGTCCCGACCATCTCCAGCCCGGCCCAAGATCGACGTCGATCGAGGAGGTGGGAGCGAAGGGCCGCCAGATGTGGCTGCCATCCGGCGTCAAGGGCAGCTCGACATCCGTGATGCCGGCAGGTGAGACGACGATCTGTCCCCGCATCCGGCTGACCAGCGGCAGCGACGACACCTCGTCGACTGCGATGAACAGCTTCTTGCCGTTCCAATGGAGGGAGGACGGACCGACGGTGAAGCTCTCGGGCGTCTGGCGCAGGGCCGATGCGCCTCGATCCGTCATCGAGAATCGCCCGCCCTTGCCATAGGTAGCGACATTTATGCAGACATGGTTCTCGGGATTGCTTCTTCCCGACCAGCGATACCAAGGCGAGAAAACAGACCCTATGAAGGCGATGATGGAGATGGCCTGAGTTCCATCGTCCGAGACGCCGTCGATGTACCACCAGGCATAACCGTTGGGCGGGACGGCAATGGCAAAGCATGGTCCTTCCCTATCGCCTCGGCCGCGTGCCGTCCGGAAAGGGCTGCCATTGCTATCCCCGGTCCCGGATGCACTCCGCCCCCTGCCAAGTAGAGACCCGGCACCCCCGTGCGTGCCGTCGGCGTCCGGAAAGACGCCATCATGCCGTGCGGGCTCCGCCCGTAAAGGGAACCGAGGCTTGCCGGAAACATCCGGTCGAATTCGGCCGGGATCGTTACCGCGGACGCGGGCGGTTCCGGAGTGAACGTCAGGCCAAACTCCTTCAGCCGATTGAAGACCCGTATCCGACATTTATCCTGTTCCTCCGGTTGCTGCCTGTTCGTTGGGGCAGCGTTCTCGATGATCTCGAAGCGCTCGAGCGGAGGGGGAGATAGCCCCGACCCGCGATCCTGAGCGCAGATGTAAAGTGTGGGATCGGCGGGGGGCAGCCCCTGACGGATCGGACCGAACTCCTGTCCGGGATCCCGCCCGAAAAAGACATTGTGATGAACAAGCCCGGGCCCCGAAGCTTCGCCCGCAAACGTCCAGACGCGCGCCGACAGGCTTCGGGGGCTGACCCCGCTCTCAGCGACCGCCTCTTTCGCCGCTGGTCCCAGGCGCCCCTCGGTCAGTGCCCGCGGATCCCCATTGAAGACGACCGCGTCGGCAGCGACACGTTGCCCTTTTGTCAGATGAACAGCACTGACACGGCCCGCCTGAACCTCTATCCGAACGGCCTCGGTACCCAATCGCACCTCGACACCCAGACGCTCCGCCAGCCCGACAAGTGCTTCGGCCAACCTTTGCATGCCACCGGCCACACGCCAGACGCCCGAAGCCTCAGCATGCCAGATCAGTTGCAGGACACCGGGCGACTGCTCCGGCATACCGCCGACATAGGTCGCGTACCGACCAAAAAGCTGGCGCAACCTCGGATCTCTGAACGTCCGGGCCAGTGATGCAGCCAGGGTGGAAAAGGGGAACATATCCCTTATCAGGGACGGGTTTCGAAGCACGGTGGCGCTCATGCCCGGCAAGGTGGGGACCGGGTTCTCCATCATTGTGGCCTCGAAGCCCCGGAACAACCGGGCGGCTCGGTCCGAGAAGCGCCCGAATGCCGCGGCGTCTCGTGCACCGGCGAAACGATCTATGGCCGCGATACTCGCGTCGCGGTCCGAGAAAAGGTCGAGAGACGATCCGTCGAGCCACCAATGCCGTGCCAGAAGCGGTTCAGGGACGAGACTCAAGTGATCGTCCAGCCGCTCGCCTGAAATCTCGAACAGTCTGTCGAACTGGTGGCGCATCGTCAGAACCGTCGGACCCGCGTCGATGGGACCAGCCCCGCTTTCCACCGTGCGCATTTTTCCGCCGGGCGCGGCGGCGGCTTCAAGGATGGTCACTCGGCAACCATGCGCCGCAAGACGTATCGCTGCCGCCAGGCCGCCCATTCCGGCGCCTATGACCACCACATGGGTCGCGAAAGATGAGTCTTGTCTGCCCATACGCCAGATTGTTGACTCGCAGCGCGCATGTGTCCAGTATTGTTTACAGATAGAGTTGTCATGTAGAGTGGACACTCGAGACCTAACCGGAGCCTTCGCATGCCCATCGGCCACCGTATCGACCGCGCCCTGAACTCGGCAATCGCGCGTGCCCAGGCGGCACCATCCCCGGGAAGACTGGCCGGAGCCCTTCATTACGCAGTGACGCCGGGAGGCGCGCGCATACGCCCCACGATCCTGCTTTCGGTGGCAATGGCCTGCGGCGATCGCCACCCGCAACTTGCTGATGCCGCGGCCGCTGCGCTGGAACTGATCCACAGCGCCAGCCTTGTGCATGACGACATGCCCTGTTTCGATGATGCCGATATCAGGCGTGGCAAGCCTTCAGTGCATCGGGCCTATTCCGAACCTCTTGCGCTTCTGACCGGCGACAGCCTCATCATACTTGCCTTCGAGACAATTGCCCGCGCGACGGGCGCGCCGCCCGAAGTGGCGCTGGATCTGGTTCTGACACTGGCGCGCCGTTCGGGGATGCCGTTCGGCATCTGCGCAGGGCAGGGATGGGAAAGTGAAAGCAAGGTTGACCTTTCCGCCTACCACCTGGCCAAGACAGGCGCTCTGTTTATCGCGGCGACCGAAATGGGTGCCATCGCGGCGGGACATGAGGGTGAACCCTGGATCGAACTCGGCGCCCGCATAGGAGAGGCTTTCCAGGTGGCCGACGATCTGCGCGATGCGTTGATGGACGAGGACAGCCTCGGCAAGCCCGCCGGTCAGGACGACCTGCACGGGCGACCCAATGCGGTTGCGGAATTCGGCATCGAGGGCGCCACCCAGCGCTTGCGCGATATCCTTGCGGGAGCGATCTCGTCGATACCCTCGTGTCCCGGAGAAGCGGCCCTGGCACATATGGTGAGGGCGACTGCTGATCGGATCATTCCCGAAGCTGCCGTCGCCAGGTTCCGCCGTACGGTTCCAGGTGAGTGACATCGGTCTAGGTCCCTCCGCCGGTCCGGTGCGACGGAGCGGCCTTCGCCAAAGCCTGCTGAAACTTGCCGCCTCGCGCAGTTTCCAGAAGTGGGCTGCCCGATTTCCGCTGACCCGGCGCATTACGCGCAACGAAGGCGAGGCGATGTTCGATCTCGTCGCCGGCTTCGTCCACACGCAGTGTCTGAACGCACTTGTTGGGTTCGGAACGCTCGATACCCTTCTCGACGGACCCCAGCCGGTTCGGCGACTTGCGGCAAGCGCCGGCGTTCCGGTTCCACGGATGCGCGTGTTGCTGGATGCCGGTGCCTCGCTGGGCTTGCTTCGCCGTTTGCACGACGACCTGTTCACGCTGACCAGACGCGGGGCTGCCTTGACCGGAGTACCCGGACTTGCGGATATGATTGCGCACCATTCGGTTCTCTATCGTGACCTTGCCGACCCGATTGCGTTCTTCCGGGGCGAGACCGATCCCGAGCTGGCGCACTTCTGGCCCTACGTATTCGGCGCGGGAACCGCGAAGGACTCGGAAACCGCCGCGCGCTACTCGCGGCTGATGGCAGAGACGCAGGCGCTGGTCGCGGACGAAACGCTGGATGCCTTCAGCTTCTCCGGACGGCGACACCTTATGGATGTAGGCGGAGGGACGGGCACGTTTCTGACCTGCGCACTTCTGGCAACGCAGGGACTGAAAGCAACGCTCTTCGATCTTCCGGCGGTCGTTTCAGACGCAAGGGACAGTTTTTCTTCTGCGGGTCTGACGAGCCGCGTGACGATTCGGGCCGGCTCTTTCCGGGATGAACCGCTGCCGCAAGGTGCCGATACGATATCGTTGGTCCGGGTGCTTTACGATCATGCCGATGACACGGTCGCGCAACTGCTTGCGGCCGCATACCGCGCATTGCCGCCCGGCGGCCTTCTGGTTGTTTCAGAACCCATGGCTGGTGGATCGCGTCCCACCAGGGCCGGTGACGGCTATTTCGCGATCTACACTCTGGCCATGCAAACCGGCAGAACCCGCAGCGCCGAGGAAATCTCGGAAGCCATGCGCAAGGCAGGGTTTTCCGGTGTGCGGCAGCATCCGACGAACCGGCCGTTTGTCACTTCCGTGGTCTCCGGAACGCGAACTTCGTAATCTTGATGTCTAAATTAATTGACACTTTGGAGTGTAAGGTTAAACTGACACTAGACAAGATGCCGCAGGCCGATTCCGAGAGGGATCGAAAGATGGCGGCAGGGGAGTGAGTTTGGAAACGTCAGCAGTCATCCTTTCGGGACCAGAGCGCATCGCGCTTGACCAGCTTCGCCTGACCGCTCCCGGCGATGACGATATCGTCGTCGACATCACGCACTCTGGAATTTCGACGGGCACCGAAAAACTCTTCTGGCAAGGCAACATGCCGCCGTTTCCGGGCATGGGGTATCCGCTGGTGCCGGGCTACGAGGCCGTCGGTGAAGTCGTGGAGGCGGGCCGGTCCACCAACCTCGCGCCTGGCGACAGAGTTTTCGTGCCGGGAGCGAACTGCTACGAAGATGCCCGCGGTCTCTTCGGCGGCGCGTCCGCCCGAATCGTAACCGCCGCCTCACGCGCCGTCCGGATCGACCGTGGCCTCAAGGCCGAGGGGTCGCTGCTTGCGCTTGCCGCAACCGCGCGCCATTCGATGGCCGGGCTTGGCAAGTCCATGCCCGAGTTGATTGTGGGCCACGGCGTCCTTGGCCGTCTCCTCGCGCGCATCACCATCGCCGCCGGCGCGCCCGCTCCTACAGTGTGGGAAATCAATGCCGACCGTCAGTCCGGTGCAACGGGTTACGAAGTGCTGCACCCCGACACCGATCCGCGCCGCGACTATCGCACGGTTTACGATGCCTCCGGCACCACCGACGTTCTGAACATGCTGATGAGCCGCATCGCCCGTGGCGGCGAGATCGTGCTGGCGGGCTTCTATCCCGAAGACGTCCGTTTCGCCTTTCCTCCCGCCTTCATGAAAGAAGCGCGGTTCCGTATCGCTGCGGAATGGACGGCCGACGACCTGATCGCCACCCG
>CAZRNL010000236.1:0-4532 GCA_964601395.1 uncultured Silicimonas sp.
CCGGTCACGATCACCCGTCCGTTCTCGACCAGTGCCTCGCCGATGGCCTCGAGGCTTTCGGCCTTGGCGCTGTCGAGGAAGCCGCAGGTGTTCACGATCACCGCGTCCGCCCCGGCGTAGTCCGGGCTGATCGCATAGCCCTCGGCGCGAAGCCGCGTCAGGATCCGCTCGCTGTCGACCAGCGCCTTGGGGCAGCCGAGCGAGACCATTCCGATTGTCGGCTGGCCGGGACGGGCCGCGTCGGGCACGCGGGCGCGGGCAAGGTCGGGGCGCAAGGAAGGCGGGTTGGTCATGGGAGGCGCTGATAGCCGGTTCGGGGCCGCTGGGGAAGGGTCAACCCGACGAGAGCATGCGCAGCGGCGCGCGCAACGGGTCGCGGTCCTGACGCCTTCATCTCCACGGATTTCGACGGCGTTGAGGCGAGCGGCGAGGAAGGTTCACGGCAGCCTGGGGAATGACAGGCCCGGAGCCCGGACTGCAGGAGAACCGTTGTGAAGCCAGAGCCGAAGGCACCTGCGAAACACATTGACAATTGTGCAGTTTTTGTGCAGTTCTTGTGCATTTAATGGGGTAGGGGGTGCAGGCGCATTTTGGTGCTGCCTGTAGTAAGTGGGTATGAAATCATTTCATAAAACCCGTCGTTTCTTTGGCGACGAGAGCGGATCTCTACTGGTTTTCTTTGTCGTCTCGATCGTTGCCGTCCTTGGCATCGTGGCCTTGTCCTTCGACATGGGCCGGCGCGCCTCGACACAGACCGACATGCAGTCTTTCGCCGACAACGTGGCGCTTGCGGCGGCAGGAGAGTTGGACGGTCGGGCCGACTCGATCACGCGGGCGACGGCAGCGGCTCAGCAGGTGATCGTCGCGGCAACCGAGGCCCTGAAAGCAGGGGCATCGGGAACCAACGCGGCACCGACCTTCAATCCGGCGAGCGATCTGGTCTTCTACTCTGATCTTCCGCCAAGCGACACGCCGGTGTCCTTCACGGTGGCAGCACTCAGCGCATCGAAGTATGTTCTTCCGGCCGGTGCCGGTTTTGTCACCACTATTGCGACCGACGCCAGGTATGTCGGCGTGAGGCTGGCTACCGTCGACGTGGACTGGATGTTCGGCGGCATCTTCGGAAACGCAAACCTGCCTGACGAGGCGGTCGGCGCGATAGCCGTCGCGGGCAACGCAGGTTTCGCCTGCGACTTTGCACCGCTGATGGTCTGCCTGCCCCGCGATGCGCTCGGCAATGTCGCCAGTCTGCAGGAAGGCCAGGGAGTTCGCGTAGCGACATCGGGGAACGGTGCCGCATGGAATCCCGGTCAGTTCGGCTTCCTGGACATCAGTGAAATTCCTGACAGCGTCAGCGGTCCGTGCACCATGAACAACGAGGCGCAAAGACAAGCCTGCCTGCTTGCACGTCGGCTTACCGGGTGTTTTGAAAGCGGCACAGTCGACATCCAGCCGGGGCAACGAACTGGCCAGGAATATGCCCAGTTCAACATGCCGTTCGGTGTCTATTCGGGCTCGATGGGGCAGCATTCGAACGATTCGGTCTACGCCATGGGGCCGCATTCCGTGTCGGGCCTTACGATCCGCCCGAACAACTGCAACGTCCAGAACAACGCCCCACCAACCCAGACGATGGCGTTTCCCGAGGACGACTGCCAGGTTTCGAACAGCTGTTCGAACTATCCGGACGCCAATGATCCGGACGATCGTTTCGGGGATGGCAACTGGTCGGCTGGAAGGGTGACCTATGTCAATACCAACTACACTTATGTCAATTCCAATGGAGCCACGGTCAATGGAAGTTGGTTCGATTTTCCCGAAGCCAACCTGACGCGGTATCAATACTATCTGCGGGAGATCGAACGCGCGGCAAACGGCGGGATCATGGAAACCCGCTATGGTGCCTGCTCATCGGGCGAGCCGTGGTGCGCCGACAATGACGGTGCCCGCAGCGGGAACGGCAACGGCGGCGGCGGGAACGGCAATGGTGGCGGCGGGAACGGGAACGGAAACGGGAACGGGAACGGCGGTGGCGGCGGGAACGGAAACGGCGGCGGTGGCGGCGGTGGGAACGGAAACGGCGGAGGCGGCGGTGAGACCACTGCGCAGTACACCACGTGGGACGACTACTGGCCCGACACCCTGCCAGCCTCTGGCGTAAACCCGATCATACCCGACGCGCATCTTCGCGTCGATAACGGCTTGCCGCAGTGTTCGGCTCCAACCTCGACGAACGCAGATCGGCGCGTTGTCATCGTTGCGGGGATAGATTGCCCGCCGGGCGCTTACACCGGCAGGCAGGAAAACGTGCCCGTGCTGGAGTATTATCGAACTTTCCAGCTCAGCCCTGCGCGCATTGCGAACGGAGGCGGCGGCGGCCCGACGATGGAGATCGATGTCGAGATCATCGAGTCTCTCGGTCCGATTGCAGGCGGTTCCACCTCAGTGGCCCCAAGCCCGTTCCGGCAAGTCATACAATTATACCGGTAAGGCAAGGGAACGTCCGGCAGACGTCAAGTCTGCCGGGAACCCCTAGCGCCTTCTGTCGCGGCGGCTCGACATCGGCTGGAACGCGACGCTCACATGCGCTTCGCAGTAAGGTTTGCCCTGCTGCACGCCAAGGCCGCAGAACCAGAAATCGTCGGTGGCCGGATCGCCGATCGGCCATTTGCAGGTCCGCTCCGTCAGCTCCATCAGGGTGATCCTCTTGGCGGTCTTCTCCACCTCGCGGACACTGGCCAGCGTCTCGGGGCTGATCTCGTTCGCAGATGGCTGCGGCGGCAGAGGCTGACCCGCGGGAACAATGGGTTTGCGGGGGGCGACGGTCACTTCGATGACTTTCTCCTCGGGGGCCGCCTTGGCCGCCTTCTTCATATCCGCCTTCGGCGCGGTATCGGGCTTCATGGGCTTCTTCTCGGGCGCGGGGGCAGGCGATGAGCCTGCACGGTTCGAAAGTCCCAGGCGATGAACCTTTCCGATCACGGCATTCCGGGTCACGCCACCCAGCTCTTTCGCGATCTGCGAGGCCGACTGGCCTTCGGTCCACATCTTCTTGAGAAGCTCAACCCGTTCATCCGTCCACGACATGAAGTTACCCTGCCTTTTTCCAGAGTGTTATTTTAGCGACCGGGCCGCCGGTTACAAGGGACGCCTCTTTCGAGGCAGGTGCGTTATGTCGCGAGGAAAGCACATTCGGGGTGCAAATCGGGGATTGTCGGCCTGACGTCCGGCAATTGCCGCGGCGCAGTCCAATTTCCGCCCAAGTTATTGACGCGAATGGCCTCGTCCTGAACCCGGAGACCTCCGATGCGCTTCGCCCAGACCGCCCTGGCCCTACTGACCCTTCTGGCGCTCGCCGTCTGAGCCGGAAATTTTTCTTTCCTTCGCGGAAGGATAGGTCTAATGCGCCGTGCATGGCACATCTGATCGCCCAAATCCGCCGACGCCGACGCTGATCCCAGCGCCCGTCCGCCTGCGCGCTTCCTGCGCACCTCCGCTCCACAATCCGTTGACTTGACCTGCCGCCACTGGCACGTCTTTGGCTCTGTTCTCTGAAGGAGATCCCCGATGATCCCGTCGATCCTGCCGACCTACAATCGTGCGCCCCTGTCTTTCGTGAAGGGCGAAGGCTCGTGGCTGATCGAGGAAGATGGCCGCCGATTTCTGGACCTCGGGGCAGGGATCGCGGTGAACGCTCTGGGACACGCACATCCGGCCCTGGTCGAGGCGGTGAGCGATCAGGCGGGCAAACTCTGGCACGTCTCCAATCTTTACCGGATACCCGGACAGGAGGAACTGGCCGACCGGCTGACCGACGCCACCTTCGCCGACACGGTCTTCTTCACCAACTCGGGTACCGAGGCGATGGAACTCGCCGTCAAGATGGCCCGGAAGTACTGGTATGCGAAGGGCGAGGACCGCAGCGAGATCGTCGCGTTCACCGGCGCCTTCCACGGCCGCTCTTCCGCAGCCATTGCAGCGTCGGGGTCCGAGAAGATGACCAAGGGGTTCTGGCCGCTGCTGCCGGGCTTCGTCCAGGTCCCCTTCGGCGACCACGACGCCACCCGCGCCGCCATCACCGACAAGACCGCTGCCGTCATCATCGAGCCGGTGCAGGGCGAGGGTGGTATCCTGCCGGTGCCGGACCAGTGCCTGAAGGGCCTGCGCGATCTTTGCGACGAGACCGGCGCGCTTCTGATCTTCGACGAGGTGCAGTGCGGCATGGGCCGCACCGGCAAGCTGTTCGCCCATGAATGGGCAGGCGTCACCCCCGACATCATGATGGTCGCGAAAGGCATCGGCGGAGGTTTTCCTCTTGGCGCGGTACTGGCCACGCAAGCCGCCGCCGAGGGTATGATCGCGGGGTCGCATGGATCGACTTATGGAGGCAATCCCTTGGCGATGGCGGTCGGAAACGCGGTCATGAAGATCGTGGCCGACGACGACTTCCTGGACGAGGTCAATCGCAAGTCGGGTATCTTTCGCCAGAAGCTCGAAGGCCTCGTCGCTTCCCATCCGGACGTGTTCGAAAG
>CAZRNL010000236.1:4542-5138 GCA_964601395.1 uncultured Silicimonas sp.
GAAAGTGTCCGGGGCCAGGGGCTGATGCTGGGCCTGAAATGCAGGGCCGCAAATGCCGACGTCGTCAAGGCGGGCTATGCCGAGGAACTTCTGACCGTGCCTGCCGCCGACAACGTGCTGCGCCTGCTGCCGCCGCTGAACATCACCGATGACGAGATCGCCGAGGCTTGCCGCCGTCTCGATCGCGCCGCCACCGCCCTCGAAGCCGCCTGATCTTCTTTCTGGCACAAGTATCCCGGGGGTCCGGAGGCAGCGTCCCCGGCACCGCCATTGATGACAAAGACCTGAAATGAAACATTTTCTCGACATCCACAAAACGCCGTCCGAAGATCTTCGGGCGATCTTGAAGTCCGCTCAGGCGATGAAGGACGCGCGCGTGCACCGCCCCAAAGGCGCTGCCGATGACGACCCGGCACTTGCAGGCCGCATGGTGGCGCTGATCTTCGAGAAACCATCGACCCGGACGCGCGTCTCGTTCGACGTGGGCGTGCGGCAGATGGGCGGAGAGACGCTGGTGTTGTCGGGCGCAGAGATGCAGCTTGGCCACGGCGAAACCATCGCCGACACCGCCCGCGTGCTGTCGCGCTATGTCGACC
>CAZRNL010000237.1:0-5113 GCA_964601395.1 uncultured Silicimonas sp.
GGGACGGCATCACGATATCAGAGGCATCCGACGACATCGAGAATCCGACGATTTCGGCCAGAATTTCGGCGCCACGCGCGCGCGCATGATCATAGTTCTCGAAAACGAACACTCCCGCACCTTCGCCTTGGACCATACCGTTGCGGTTGGCGCTGAAGGGGCGGCATGCGTCCTTGGACATGACACGCAGCCCTTCCCATGCCTTGACGCCGCCGAAGCACAGCATGGATTCCGAGCCTCCAGTGACCATTACCTTGGCTACACCGTTCCGGATCAGCCAGAACGCCTGCCCCATGGCATGGTTCGACGAGGCGCAGGCAGTCGCCACGGTAAAGGACGGCCCCTTGAGGTTCCAGGTCATCGATACATGGCTCGCGGCCGCGTTGTTCATCAGCTTTGGCACGATGAAGGGGTGAACCCTGTTCTTTCCCTCTTCGTAGACAGCGCGGTAGTTTTCGTCCTGCGTGTTCAGACCGCCGCCAGAAGTCCCCAGGACAACGCCCGAGTCCGCCGCGAGGTGGCCGGCAAAATCCAGACCGGATTGCTTGATCGCCTCTTCCGCCGCGATCAGAGTGAACTGGGTGAAGCGGTCGTACAGCGCCTGCTGCTGGCGGTTGAACCTGTCGTCGGCGTTGTAGTTCTTTACCTGACCGCCAATGCGGATCGACAGCCGCTCGACATCGCGGATATCCAGTTCGCCGATGCCACAGCGCCCTTCGCGGAAAGCCTCGAAGGTCTCGGCGACCGTGTTCCCGAGAGGATTGATCGTCCCGGCCCCGGTGATGACCACACTGCTCATGCCTGATCCTAGGCCTTCTGCTCGGCCAAAAGCTTTTCGACGGCGACGACGACAGCGCCCACGGAAGATATATCGAACTCGGACTTGTCGGGTTCGTTTGCGTTGAAGGGAACCTGGATGTCAAAGGTTTCCTCGATCGCGAAGATGGCCTCGACCAGTGCCATGGAATCGATTCCGATATCCTGAAGAGTCTGGTCCAGCGATATGTCGGAAGGCTCAAGCAGGGCTTGCTCCGCTATAATCCCGATCACACGATCCTTGACACTCTCAGTCATCTTGCCTGCCCGTGTTACCGCCGCCCGGTCGCTGTTCATGGCGCTACTTAGTCATCCTCGCGGTCGTTTGAAACCGTTTTCTTGAGCGTCCTGACGTCCTCGATCAAACGCGGAAGCCGACGCCAGTTGCGGCTGGCTTCGAGGTACTGCTCCATCTTCATCGCCGGATATCCCAGCATGACCCGGCCGGCGGGGACATTGGTGAAAATTTTGGTAGCGCCGCCCGCCACCACATCGTCACCGATGAAGATGTTGTCGTTGACGCCGCACTGTCCTCCCAGCACCACGCGGTTTCCGATCTTCGTCGAACCGGCCACTCCGACGAGACCGCAGAGCAGCGTGTCTTCGCCCACTTCGACATTGTGCCCGATCTGGACGAGATTATCGAGCTTTGTTCGGTGACCTATTCGGGTTGCTCGGATAGTGCCGCGGTCTACGGTGCTGTTGGCACCGATCTCCACGTCGTCGCCGATCTCGACGCTGCCGATCGAGTGGATGCGTGTCCAGCTTGTATTTCTTGCCTCAGTCTCGGTGCCGAGGCTGGCGCGTGCTTCTTCGACACGGCTTTTCTCGGGCGTCACGAAGCTGAAACCATCGGCGCCAATCACCGCGCCCGGCTGGCAAATGAAACGGTCGCCGATCCTGACGCGCGCGCCGATCTTCGCGCCCGCGTGCAGCAGCGCGTCCTCGCCGATGACCGCCTCTTCGGCAATGAAAACATGCGCCGCTATCCGGGCACCTCTTCCGATCCGCGCCCTTGGGCCAATAACGACCAGAGGCCCGATAGCGGCCCCCTCCCCGATCACCGCAGTCGGATCCACGACAGCAGAGGGATGGATTCCCCGCGCGATTTCCGGACCCGGATCAAGAAGCCTCGTCAGGCTGGACATGGCATAGCGCGGTCGGGGCACGACGATTGCCGCCTCGAGACCAAGCGACCGCCAGTCGGCCCCGTCCCAGATGATCGCGGCTCGGGCACGGCCCTTTTCCAAACCGGCTGCGAACTTCTGGTCCATCGCCAGGGCAATATCTTCGGGACCCGCCATCGCAGGCTCGGCCGCGCCAGTCACTTCGATGTCCGATGCGCCGAAGGCCGTAGCATCAAGTGCCGCGGCAATGGTAGCGATTGTGAAGGCCATGGTTTCCCTCCGGTCGGGTGCGCGTATCGCGCGCACCCTTCAGAGAGCTTGATTAGCCCTGAACAGCCCGGAGCGAAACCCCGGCCTTCTCAAGGGCCGACCAGATCCGAGCATCGCGCCCGTAGACGTCATTGCGGAACTGCAAGTTGCCCTTCGCCTGCGTGTAGGCTGTCCGGTAGACCAGATGCACCGGCACATGATCCGTCAACTCGACCACGGTTTCACGTCCGGTGTTCAGTTGCGCCCTGAAGAACTCTTCGGGATTGCCGACCTGCTTGGAGAGCAGGACATAGGCAAAGTCGAAGGGATCGTTCAGGCGGATGCAGCCATGGCTGAAAGCCCGCGCCTCGCGCCCGAAAAGGTTCTTCGCGGGCGTGTCGTGGAGGTAGATATTGTAGCGGTTCGGGAACATGAACTTCACCAAACCAAGTGCGTTGCCATTGCTGGGCGGTTCCTTCAGGTCGAACGGAAAGTTGGCCGCGTTGAACTGGGTGAAATCGACGGCGTCGCGCGGAACGATCCGTCCGCGTGCATCGATCAGGTTCAGATTGCCGACCGCGTAGGGGTTCTGCTGAAGCAGCGGCAAATATTCCTTTGTCGCGATCGAACGCGGCACGTTCCACGTCGGATTGATCACAAGATGGTCCATCACGTCCGAGAACTCTGGCGTGCGCCGGTCATGGCTGTTCGCGCCGACAACCGAGCGAGTCTGGAACGATACCTTGCCGTTGTCGACGATGCGCGCATGATAATCGGTGATATTGACCCAGATGTGGCGCTTGCCGCGCGGCATGTTCATCCAGCGCTCACGTTCCATGGCGACGATGATCTGCGTGAGACGGGTTTCGGGCTGAATGTTGATGGCCGAAAGAGTGCCTTCACCGGCGACGCCGTCGGCGAAAAGTCCGTGGTCGCGCTGGAAGGTGGCGACCGCTTGCATCATCCGGTCGTCATAGGCCGCACTCGCCGTGCGGGAGAGATACCCCATAGCGATCAGCCGGTTGCGCAACTGGACGACCGAGTCGCCGGACTGTCCGGGTTTCACCGACTTGCTCTGGACTTTTGGCCCCCAACCGCCGGAACCGACGATCTTCTCGAAACGAAGCTTCTCCTTCATCAATCGCGAGTACTCCGGGTCTTTCGGAGGCAACGATTTGATGAAGCCCTGCGGCGACGATTTCGAAAAGGCGCCAAGCAACGCGGCTCGTCCACGATAAGGGACTTCGCGCTTGATGCCGTCGTCTACCTTCGAGGGCACCAGAATGCCGGTCTGAATGTCGCGTGCGTACAAAAGAAACAACCGGCTCATCTCGACTTCGAGACTGCCGAGATCGCGCTCGGACCGGACCGAGCGAAGGTTGATCTGAAGTGTCTCAGGGTCATAACGCGACGCGGGCAGTCCGTGTTCGGCTGCGCCTGCCACTGCCTTCAGAAGCGCTTCGCGCCTTTGTGCTGATTTCCGGTCGGACCCCGTCCAGACCGCCTTGTAACCGGTCGACCGATAGAAGTCGGCGATATCGCGATCCGGTGCGGCTGCTTCTGCCACCGACTGCATGAACGCGGTGACCTGGGCCCGCGCTTCACCGACGGGTGATAACAGGAAAAGAACTGCGGCCACGAGGCCGAACGTCGAGTAATTTCCAAAAGCAAATCTAGCAGTCATGACCTATCCGATTTTTTGAGCCCCCGAGGCAGAAACTTTGTCCCGGACAGGCCTGTCATTGTCGAATCACATTCGTGAAAGTCACCATAGGTGTAACGCATCGGCAACGTGATAGATGCTTTTGCGCCACGCCCTGTCCGGTTTTGACCGATAAGCAAGTTCTTGCCTATTTTTAAACGCAATTGCAATTCGTGGCTTTCCAAGGTTTCACCTGTTAACCACTCATGCCATAAAAAACCTGCACCTGGGGACAGAGGTGGTTCTACTGGCGTTAAGTCGTCAGGGACAAAACGGGACAGAGTGGCAGAATGACGGCTTCAGACATGAAGGGCGTAACGCGACGAGGTTTGCTTCGGGCGTTTGCCGCAACAGCACTTGTGGCAGCCCCCACGTATTCCAACGCATTCGGGTTGCTTCGCGGCGCAGGCGATGTTCGACGCGTCCGCATGCACTCCGGTCGCACCGGCGAGCGGATGGACACCATCTACTGGATCGAAGGCGAGTACATCCCCGAGGCGATGGCGGAGATCAACCGTTTCATGCGCGACTGGCGTTCCGATACCGTAATCGACATCGATCGCCGTACCATCGACATCCTTGCCGCGTCGCACCGTCTTCTTGATGCGGAAACGCCCTACCTGCTTCTTTCGGGATATAGATCGGCCCAAACCAACGCGATGCTGCGGTCGAAATCGCGCGCGGTCGCGCGGAACTCGCTTCACATGCACGGCCAGGCAGCCGATATCAGGCTTCCGAACCGCAGCGTGTCGCAGATTTCGAAGGCGGCGATTTCCTGTTCGGCGGGCGGCGTCGGCAAATACTCCAACTCGAACTTTGTCCATGTGGATTGCGGACCGGTCCGCATCTGGGGTCGCTGAGGCGCACTCGCCTCTGCGCCACGTCCCCACGGGGCAATCCCGTCCGCCGTATCTCTCCCCATGCGCATTACTTGCTGGCGAAAGATCCCTCGGCCACAGACTGATTGGTCGCTACTCCAAAATCACTCCGGCGATGGGCGTTTACCGCGCAAAGTTAGCGATTCCTGCTCTCAGGCGTTCCTCTTGGGGCAACCAGAGTTCGAGACGCTGTATTTCCGAAAATCCTTGAAGGAATCCCTAAACGGCCTGAACAACCGTAACAAAGGGCCTTGAATGGCGCACCCGACAGGATTCGAACCTGTGGCCTCTGCCTTCGGAGGCTCTATAGAGGCCTTTCCTATATGCACGATAGAGCGCGA
>CAZRNL010000238.1:0-5110 GCA_964601395.1 uncultured Silicimonas sp.
GGTTCGAGGAAGTCGTCGACTTGCCGATCCCGCCCTTGCCGTAGACCGAAAACACTTTCGCGCCTTCGATCTTCAGACTGTCGTCCTGGTGCACCTGCACCGATCCTTCGCCATCCTCGCCACGCCGTATCTGTCCGGCAGCAGCGCGAAGGCGTGGGACGTCGATCTCATCTCTAGGGCTCATGTTTCCTCCAAAGCGGCTATTCGGCCGCAATCCCTTCCATCCGGTCCTCAAGCTCGTCCGCCGCGCCTTGAAGGGCGGCAAGTGTCGCTTCGTCCGGTCTCCAGTAGTTTCTGTCGCTGGCTTCAATCAGGCGGTTCGCCATCCGCACGCTGGCCTGCGGGTTCAGTCCGGCAAGCCGCTTGCGCATCGTTTCATCGAGCACAAAAGTCTCGGAGATTCGCTGGTAGACCCAAGGATCGACCTGGCCCGTCGTTGCCGACCAGCCCATCGTGTTCGTCACATGCGCCTCGATCTGGCGAACACCTTCGTGTCCATGCTCGAGCAGGCTTTCGTAGAACTTCGGGTTCAGGCTGCGGGTTCGCGTTTCCAGCGCGATCTGATCCTTCAGCGTCCGGACCTTGCCGGCACCTCGTGTCTGGTCGCTGATGTAGACAGGCGCTTCGGTGCCGCGAGCGCGTTTCACTGCGCGGCTGATGCCGCCGAGCGTGTCGAAGTAGTGATCGACCGAAGTCACGCCCAGTTCGACGGACTCGAGATTCTGGTAAGCCAGTTCCACATGCTTCAGCGTCTGCTGCAGGAGAGCGGCGTTCTTTTGCGCCTTGCCGTGACGCGAGTAGGCAAAGGACTTGCGCGCTTCGTAGGCATCGGCCAATTCGTCTTCGTCGCCGAATGCAGAACTGTCGACCAACTGGTTGACGTTCGAGCCATAGGCACCTTCGGCGTTCGAGAAGACGCGCAGCGAGGCAACTTCCATGTCGCATCCCATACGCTCGGCGTAGGCCAGGGCGTGAGCGCGGATGAAGTTCAACTCGGTCGGCTCGTCGGCTGTAGCAGCTTTCCAGGCAGCTTCCGCCAGCATCCGGGTCTGGAGCGGCAGGAGATCGCGGAAGATGCCAGACAGTGTCATAACGACGTCGATCCGGGGACGTCCCAGTGCTTCTAGCGGGATCAGGTCAGCGCCGGAGAGACGGCCAAAACTGTCGAAACGCGGCGTGGCCCCCATGAGCGCCAGCGCCTGGCCGATCGGGCCGCCGTCCGATTTGATGTTGTCCGATCCCCAAAGAACGAGTGCGACGGAGCGAGGCAGTTTGGCGTGGGTTTCCAGCAGACGCTCGGCCTGCGCCTTGCCATCGGCGAGCGCGAAAGCTGTCGGCATCCGGAAGGGGTCGAAAGCGTGAATGTTGCGTCCGGTAGGCAGAATCTCGGGGGCGCGGATCAAATCCCCGCCGGGAACCGGCGCGATGAAGCGGGCGTCAAGAGCGCGCAGGATCGCGGGAATTTCTGTTTCACGAGTCAGTTTGGCATCAAGCGCCTTGCGCGACTGAGCGTCGAGTTCCGGAATGGCATCCAGAAGTGCGGCGCGGCGCGCATCGTTCATCGGTCGGCCAACGATGTGAAGGCCATCAGGGATCAGCGCGGATTCGGTCTCAAGAAGCGTCAGCCAAAGCCGGTCGGGGTCTGTCCCGTCCAGATCGACAGCTTCGGCCTGGGTGCGGATCAGGTCTGCCAGATCGGGGCGTTGCAGAGCGGCTGGTGAAAGCGTGCGCCAGCGCGTGACACTATCCTTGAGCTCAAGAAGCCCTTTGTAGAGACCTGCGGAGGCCAGTGGTGGCGTCAGATGCGTGATCGCGATAGCATTCGATCGACGCTTGGCCAAAGTTGCCTCGGAGGGGTTATTGGCCGCGTAGAGGTAGATATTCGGAATCTCGCCGATCAGCCGGTCCGGCCAGTCGCGAGAACCAGGTCCGGATTGCTTGCCCGGCATGAACTCAAGCGCGCCGTGCATTCCGAAGTGAAGGATCGCATCGGCGTTGAAGGTGTTGCGGAGCCAGAGATAGAATTGCGCGAACGCATGGGTCGGCGCGAAACCCTTCTCGAACAGCAGACGCATCGGGTCGCCCTCGTAGCCGAACACGGGCTGAACGCCGACGAAAACCTTGCCGAAGTGCCGACCGAGCACAAAGACGCCGCGTCCGTCGCTTTGGTGCCGTCCCGGCGCCGGACCCCATACGGATTCGATGTCTTTCAGCCATGGCGTCTTGCGCACGATCTCATCGGCTGAAACCTGTGCGGCGACGTTGGCTTCCTGTCCGTATTGCTGAGCGTTGCCCCTAAGCACGGCGTCGCGAAGTTCGTCGACGGTCGCGGGTGGCTCGACGTCGTATCCTTGGGCCTTCATCGCGTTCAGTGTGTTGAAAAGGCTTTCGAAAACAGAGAGATAGGCGGCAGTTCCCACGGCCCCGGCGTTTGGTGGAAAGCCATAGAGGACAATAGCGACATTCCGCTCTGAAAGGGCCTTCCGACGCAAGCGGGCCAGGCGCGAGACTTTCTCGGTCAGCGAGACCACTCGTTCCGGACAAGGGGCCATGGACCGCGCGTCGGGGCCGCCCGCGCATCGCAGGTCACAGCCCGTGCACACAGTGTCCCCATGGCGGCCTGCAAACACCGTCGGGTTGGACGCCCCGTCGATTTCAGGCAAGGCCACCAGCATTGTCGTTTCGACCGGACCGAGACCGCCCTCCGAAGCGCCCCATTGTGCGAGTGTCTGAAATTCAAGCGGATGCGCGGCGACATAGGGCACGTCGAGGCCCGTGAGCGTGTCGACCGCCGCATCGCTGTCATTGTAGGCAGGTCCACCGACAAGGCTGAAGCCGGTGAGCGAGATCAGAACATCGATCTTACCTGCGAAGTAGGACTCGATGGCCGGCCTGCCGTCGAGGCCGCCCGCAAATGCCGGAAGGCAGCGGATGCCCGCAGCCTCGAAGGAGCGGATGACCGCATCGTAGTGCGCGGTGTCCGATGCCAGCACATAGGAACGCATCAGCAGCAATCCGACGGTGGCGACCGGCTTGTCAGGGGCTGGAAGGTGCGCGGCGACGGTGGTGATCCGCGCCTTCAGGTCAGGGTGATAGAGACCGACATCGGGGTACTCGATTGGCGCCTTCGATTTCGTTCCGCGCCAATCTTTGCGGGAGGCGTACCGGGACAGCAGGAAGCGGATCATTTCCTCGACGTTGTCGTCGGAACCGCCGAGCCAGTACTGCATCATCAGAAACCAGGCGCGAAGATCCTGTGCTTTGCCCGGAATGAACCGCAGGATGCGCGGCAAACGGCGCAGCATCTTCATCTGCTTCTCGCCGGACGCGCCCGAAGGTTTGGATGAGCCGCGCAGTTTCTTCAGAAGCTGAACCGCAGCCGAGGACGGCTTGCCCATGTCGAGATCGCCCATCTTCGTGAGGCGAACGATCTGGCCGTCCGCCACCATCCCGATGAAGGCGTCCGCCGTTTCGCGTGAGCGTTGAAGCTCTGGCAGGATCGAGGTGATGTGTTCTTCGAGAAAGAGCAGGTTCGCAATGACGATATCGGCGGCCAGGACGGCTTCACGAGCCTCGGTCAGCGCCTCGGCGTTTTCGCTCCATTCGGCGGCGGCGTGTACCGAGACCGAAAGTCCGGGAAACTCGTCAGACAGACGATTCTCGACCCGCGCGCAGGGACCGGCCGCATGGGCGTCAAGCGTGACTATGACCACGCGATAACCGGATTTCAGGCTGTCATCGCGCATAATGGGCCTTCGCTTCGTACAGCGTCTCGACGCTGATCTGGCTGACACCGCGCTTGACCGCGAAACTTTCGGTATTTCTTCGGGCCTTGCCACGGACAAAGAATGGGATCTTCTTCAACTCCTGCTCGGCGTCGGACAGCCAGATCACGTCACCGGACGCTTGCGCAGGCGTGGCGGTTTCCGGCTGCGGTTCAGGCATTCTCTCGACAGCCTTGCCGCCGTGATGCGATGCCCCGGCGTCGTCGTGGAACTCGAAGTCATCGCGGAACATGGTCAGAAGGTGCTCTTCCAGCCCCATGACGAGCGGGTGAACCCATGTGTCGAATATGACATTGGCGCCTTCCCAGCCCATCTGGGGGGAATAGCGTGCCGGGAAATCCTGGACATGGACCGGGGCAGAGATGACCGCGCAAGGAATGCCCAGCCGCTTGCCGATGTGGCGTTCCATCTGGGTGCCCAGGATCAACTCGGGCGCGGCTTCCTCGATAGCGCGCTCGACGTCCAGATAATCGTCACTGACAAGGGCTTCGAGGCCATATTCCTTGGCAGCGCTTCGGATCTGACGGGCGAATTCGCGATTGTAGCAGCCCATTCCCACGACTTCGAAACCCATCTCGTCGCGCGCGATTCTTGCGGCGGCGACGACGTGGGTTGCATCGCCGAAGATGAAGACACGCTTGCCGGTCAGATAGGTCGAATCAACCGAAGCGGCGTACCAAGGCTGGCGCAGGCGAGACTCGTCGGCGCGGGGTGCGAGACCGGTCAGGTTGGCCACTTCGGCGATGAAGTCGCGGGTCGCACCCACCCCGATGGGGACAATCCTGGTGTATGGCTGGTCAAAGTTGCGTTCCAGCCAGCGCGCGGCCGCCTCGCCTGTTTCGGGGTAGAGCAACACGTTGATATGGGCGGCCGCCATTCTGGCGATGTCGGAAGGCGCACTTCCCATCGGTGCAACGACGTTCACGTCGATCCCCATGTCGTTCAGTAGCGACGTGACTTCCGTGACGTCATCGCGGTGGCGAAAGCCAAGTCCCGTCGGTCCCAGGATGTTGGCGCTGATGTTCTCTGTCCTCGGGCAGGTCTTGGACAGATGCCGAACGATCTGGAAGAAGGTCTCGTCCGCGCCGAAGTTCTCTTTCCGCTGGTAAGACGGAAGTTCCAGCGGAATGACGGGGCAGGGCAGGTTCATGGCCTCGGCAAGTCCGCCAGGGTCGTCCTGGATCAGTTCGGCGGTGCAGGAGGCGCCAACGATCATGGCTTCGGGCCGGAACCTTTCATAGGCGTCGCGAGCGGCTTTCGAGAAGAGCTGGGCCGTGTCAGAGCCAAGATCGCGTGCCTGAAATGTCGTGTAGGTGACCGGCTGC
>CAZRNL010000239.1:0-5104 GCA_964601395.1 uncultured Silicimonas sp.
TACGCCGCCAAGATCGACAAGGCCGAGGCGCGCGTCGACTGGACCCTGCCCGCCGTCGAGGTCGACAGACTGATCCGGGGCCTTTCGCCGTTTCCAGGCGCCTGGATCGAGATTTCGGGCGAACGGGTCAAGCTGCTGCGATCCCGCGTGACCGAAGGCGCGGGCGCGCCCGGCGCGCATCTGGGGGGCTTTCGCATCGCGTGTGGCGAAGGGTCGGTGCAGGTGCTGGAGGCCCAGCGCCAGGGCAAGCGCGCCATGCCGACGCACGAGATACTGCGCGGCCTGACCGTGCCCGAGGGGCTGGACTAGACTTCCTCGGCTGCACGCACTTCGGGCGGTTCCGCTTCGACCAGTCGATTGCCAAGCAGGCGGTCGATCAGAAGGCTTAGCAGTTCGGCGCGGCTGTGAACGCCGGACTTGCGGAAGATCGCATTGAAATGAGCCTTGATCGTGCCCTCGGCGCTGCCCCGCATCTCGGCAATCTCGCGCGTGGCAAGCCCCTTGACCAGAAACATGGCTATATCCGTTTCGGCGGGCGACAGGCGCCACTCGTCGAACTGCTCCGAGATCACCTTGTGAACCTCGGAACTGGCCGCAACAAGGCTGTCCTCGAGCCGCGCCTTGCGGCGCAGCAGGTCCGACAGGAACCGTCCCTCAAGCACGATCGCCGCCAGAAGAGCCAACGTCGCGGCGATCTCGAACCAGAGATGAAGGTCGAGACCCGCGAAGCCACCGGTGACCAGATAGTCCGCGACAACATCGCTGACAAAGAAGACGGCACAGGCCAACTGCACCGCCATCAGAACCAGAAGGGTCGCCGGAGCGTCGATCGTTCGTCTTGCCATTGTGCCGAAGGATTTAACCACTCGGCACATCCTTGCAACCCGTAACCATTGCACGCGGCAGGTTCACGCGCGTCCGCCAACTTTCGAAGAATACCGCCGCGATGTGCAGGACGACCGAGATCTCGGCCCAGGCCACGGACACTTCGTGCAGTTCCTCGGGCCATTCGACCCCCCAGAACAGGTCGGTCGTCATCAGGTAGCCCGAAGCGCCGATCACCAGCATCGATGCCAGAAGGTTGTAGATCATCAGCGCACCAAGGGGCGTGTGCCCGACGTGAATGTCGCGGAGGCCCGCAAGCGTGTTCCGGACCTGCTCCAACGCTCCGTGGATGCTGGGCGGAAAGGACGAGAAGCGGGCGTACTTCGAGCCGATCAGGCCCCAGAAGATCCGCATCGTCACCAGGGCGACGACCGCGTACCCGACCCATTGATGGAGTTTGGAATCGTCATCGAGAATCACCGCGTTGGCGGCGAAACCAAGCACCAGTGACCAGTGGAACAGGCGGACAAACGGATCCCATACCTTCAGGCGCGTCATGTTGCTTCTCCGGATAATGGGGGTGCCGCAGGCCTTGGGGATGTATGGCGGCCTGCGGCGCTTCCTGATCAGTCTTCTTTGACTTTCACGACTTCGAAGTCGCCGTTCAGGAAGACCTCGTAACGCTGCCCATTCTTCTTGGCATAGGCTTCGTACATACCGTCCTCGATCTTGATCTTGGCCACCTCGTAGCCGTCGGCAGTCAATTGCAGCCGAATCTGATTTGTGTTGGCGTCGGTCAGTTCGACCGATCCTGCGGCCTGCGCCGCGCCTGCAAGGGCGATTGCCACTGCGAGGGGGGCTGCGAGTTTCTTGAGCATGGTCTTTTCCTTTACAATGTGCGGGCCGGGGGGATCGTGGCCCGATGCAGTGCAAGGATGCGTTCCGAGGAGGAAAGGGAACTAACCCGAAGGTATAGCGCCCTGATTCAAACCTGACGCGGATATGAGTATAACGACGGTTTACCCGTTTCGGGCAGACATTGGCCGATCGTCGGCCAGACCACGCCTCAGCCCATCAGGGCGGCGTCGAAGGGATAGGACGTCAGGTTCTCGTGGCCGGTATCGGTCACCAGAACCTGGTTCTCCAGCTTGATCGAGAAATCGCCGCCGACCTCGCTTACCAGCGCCTCGACGCAAAGCACCATGCCGGGCTCAAGCTCATAGTCGAAGGCCCCCGGCACCATCATGTCGGGATAGGCGACCAGCGGCCACTCGTCGCACAGACCGACCCCGTGCATCAGGCAGCCGTATTTCTGGTCCTGATACTTGTCGGACAGACGGTGCGCGTTCCGGCTGAGGTCCTCGATTCGTGCGCCGGGGCGGATCATCTCCATGTTGGTCATGATGTGCTCATGCGCGTGGCGCATTGCCTCGATCATGTCCGCGCGCGGCGCACGGTCGCCGACCCACCATGTCCCGCTGATGTCGACGCAGATCCCGTAGCTGCCGATCAGGTCGGTGTCGAAGGCGACGACCTCGTTGTTCTGCACGATGCGCGGTCCGCATTCCTGAAACCACGGATTGGTGCGCGGACCCGAGGCCAAAAGCCGTGTCTCGATCCATTCGCCGCCGCGCCGGATATTCTGGGCGTGCAGCACCGCCCAGATGTCGTCCTCGCTGACGTTGCCGCCCGGCACGTTGGCGCGGGCGAAGTCCTCCATCGCCTGCACCGCCGTCTCGCAGGCGTGGGACGCGCAGCGCATCGCGCGGATCTCGTCCGGTCCCTTGACCGAGCGCGCCTTCTCGGTGACCTCTTCGCCCTCCATCACCTCGAACCCGGCGGCGGTCAGGGCGCGGTAGGCGTGCATCATCGGCTTGTCGACCGCCAGCCGCATGTTGCCGCCGCCATGCCCGGCGATCAGCTCGCGCACTTCGGCGGCGAAGTTCACCGCCGCGTCATAGGCCTTGTCGCCCCGGTCGAAGTAGAAGAAGTCCGCCCCCGACCGCGCCTCGCGCACCAGCGGATTGAAGGCCGAGAGGAACGGCGAGTTCTTGTAGTCCCAGATCACCATGTGGCCGTCCGCGCACAAGAGCACGGCACGGAACGGGTTGTGGGAATTCCAGAGCTGCATGTTCGTGCTGTCGGTCGCGTAGCGGATATTCAGCGGATCGAACATCAGAAGCCCGCCGTAGTCCCTTGCCGTGACGTGAGCGGTCAGACGGGACCAGCGAAAGCGGCGCATTTCCTGCAGGTCGGGCAAGTCCAGCCCCGCCGCCTGCCATTCGGCAAAGGCCAGCGCGGTCGGACCGATCTCGACCCGGTCCGCATCGTTCGGAGTATTGTCCCCCAGCACCGCGCCGCGGGTCGGATCGATCTTGCGCGTGTCCCGGAAATGCTCGTTCATTGAAGGCTCCCTTTGCCGAAGCTTCCGCCAGAGCCACGGCCGAATCCGACAGGATTGCGACACGACAGGTATTCCCTTGCGACACGTCGTTGGCTAGGTCGGGGAACATGGACGATATCGTGCTGCACGACACTCTCAGGGTCGCGCCCTGGCTGGACCCCGCACTGTGGCGGTTGCCAGGCGTCAAGCCGCTTGAAGTGGAAGACTGGCTGATCCGGGACGAGGCCTTCGCGGGCCAGATGTCGCTGCGCGACAGCCTGATCGCGACCCGCGGCGAGAAGGTCCACGGTCTACTCGAGCACGGGATTCCCGCCGCAGTGGAATGTCTTGACCTGGTTGTCGAGGCGCTTGCGGCGGATGCGGACTATCGGATTGCGCCCGACCGTGTGACCCGTCCCGACGGCGTCACCGTCACGCTTGACCGCGCCGCGCCCTTGCTGACACTCGGGCGGCTGATCCAAGCCGACGTCTGCCTGATGCAGGAAAGTCCCGACGGGCATGTGTTGACCGGAGCGATCCTGTGCTTCCCCGCGTCATGGACACTTGCCGAAAAACTGGGACGGCCGATGCTGTCAATCCACGAGCCTGTGCCGGAGTATGACGGGGATGTCGGTGCGCGGGTGCAGCGGCTGTTCGATGCGATCCGGCCCGAGCGACCGCTTTGGCGCGCGAACGCCGTATTGCACAGCGATCCGACGTTGTTTCATCCGAGAAGCGAATGCGATCCGCCCACGGTGAGGCGTGGTCCGGGTGGCGGGCGTTACCTGCGATCCGAGCGGCAAACGCTGAGGCGGCTGCCCGAAACAGGGGCGGTCGTCTTCACGATCCATACGACCGTCATTCCGCTCGAAAGGTTGAGCGTGGATCAGAAGGAAGGGCTTGCCGGCATCACGCTCAAATCCGGCTGAACGTCGTCACAGCATCCAGAAAAACGTCTCGCCGCCCGAGTTGGACGCCAGGGCCATGAACAGACCCGTAAGCGCCATGACATGAGCCGTCGTCCGCAGGTTCTCGCCGCCCAGTATATTGAGGAACAGAAGCGCAAGTCCTACGGGGAGCGCGAAGACCATGACGATCATGTTCATGACATATACCGTCATCCGCGCCACCACGTCGCGATGTTCGGCTCGCTGGCTGGGATCGAAGACGTCTTCCATTGCGGAACTTTGCGACAGGTTGATCGAGTTCGAGCCGAAGATGATAGAGCGTTGTCGCCGCAGGCGTTCGTCCGCCGGTTCCAGATCAGGCAAAAGATCGCGTCCCTGCGCAGGTTCATCGAAGTCAGCGAAGGTCGAGGCAACCCGCGAAATTCTCAGTCCGGCTATGCGATGGATTTTTGACATGGCAATCGTGCGACCTGCGCCCTCTTTCAGATGAGATTCAGATTTGCGTGCGACCGACAATCCTGCTGCAATGTGGAGAGATTGAGGCGCTGGTGTGGAACAACCGGCCACATTTCACCTGACAGGCAGGAATGCGCCAAGGGCTCGATCAAGACCGACACAATGCCCGGAAATCCGGTCAATTGTTTCCGTCTTCAGCTTGGCTTCCGACAGCAGGCCGTCCACGAAAAAGCCCCGCTTCGGCGGGGCTTTTCCAGATCAGTGAACGACGGCGTCGGTGGGTGGCCGACGGTTCGACGATGCGATCCGGTCGCCAACGATCAGACCGTCCGTCCCGGCGGTCACGTGGATCGTGCCGCCTTCGCCGATTTCACCCGCCAGCAGCATCTCGGCCATCTGGTCCTGCAGGGCGCGCTGGATCACCCGCTTCAGCGGCCGTGCGCCGTAGACCGGGTCGTAGCCCTCGTCAGCCAGCCACTTGATTGCCGCCTCGTCCAGCTCAAGCTGGATGTTCTGCTTGGCCAGACGCTTG
>CAZRNL010000240.1:0-5067 GCA_964601395.1 uncultured Silicimonas sp.
ACCGCATCAGCAGATCGCGGGCTGGTAATGCGCCCTGCGGAAATTCACTTTTTGGCCGGTGGACCATTTCGCGCGAGAGACGTGCTCACACTGAACCTCGTTCGCTTGAGCTATCGCTCATTGATCAGCGCCACACTCCTTGCGCTGCTGGCCTCATCTTATGTGGCAAGCTTTCTGTCAGCGCTAGTTGGCATGTGGATGCTGATCGGTGTATCTCTGTTGGTTGGTATGCTCGCATCGCTATCCGCGCGGAAATCGCATCCGAGCCCAGGCCCGAGGTCGTCGACAGCGTGGTATCGAGCATCCTGATAACGCGGGGCGCGATATCGAGTACGTCTTCAAGATACTGACGATAGGTCAGCCCGTCCAGCCAGGACTCCCAGTCAGAGCCGGCGGTATTCTTTCCGGCGCCCGCGAACAGCCGTCGCAGATCTGCTTTCTCGGTTGTAGAAAATGGCGTTTTCACATAGCCATTCTGGCTAGGATCGATGGCCCAGAACGGAGCATCGATACCGAAGGTTTCACTGTCGAAGAAATACCCGGCGCTCGCGGTCTGCTCGGCAATGCCGAACATCGGCAGGTAGTTCGTCGTGGAGAAACGGATATTGCCGGTATGGCCTTTCAGCTCCTGGAACGCCGGGGCTCGCGGGATGGCTAAATCCTCGAACAGCGCGTCGTACCAGCTGCCCTTGTCCGTCGGCGCGACGGTGAGATTGGAACCCTGGGGCCCGGCCAACCGGTAGCCGTCGACGATGAACTCGTTGCGCTTGGCTTCCCCGCCGGGCAGAGCGTGATTCTCCAGCAGCAGGCAGCTCTGCCCGGCTTTGCGCTCCTTCTGGAAGGTGCGAGCGGCGGACATCCCCGCAAAACCACCGCCGATGACGACCAGATCGTAAGACTCACCGGTATCGACAGCCCGGCCGATCAGGCCATCGGCCTTCCCATCCCGGATCAGGTGGGCCGCCGTCCAGGTGCCGGCCGTATTGCCGTTCGAGCGGGCGTAGTCCCCGGTTCCGGCATAGCCGTCCCACTGGTGAACCGCGCTTAGGGGCGATGCCGCCCATAACGGTGCTGGCATGTTCAGCAGCGCGGCGCCGGACCCGAGCAAAGTTCCCTTCACGAAGTCACGTCGCGTGATGTCTCGGTCCATCGCCATGTTCAGCGCCAGCGTACAGCCCGCGCCGCACCGCGGGCGAGGCCAGGGTTCCCGTTACCAGCCATAAGCGACGCTGCCGCCTACCCAGCGCTGGAGGCCCGGCACATCCTCGGAAGATCCGAAGAACAGCGTGCCGTCGATACTGAAAGTCCGATAGTCCTCGTCGGTCAGGTTGTTGACGAACAAGGCGGCGGTCCATTTGTCGTTCTCCGTCGTGTACTCCAGTCTGGCGTTCATGACGAAGTAGGAGTCCTCGAGCACCGGTTCGGAGGTCGCCAGGTTGAACTTCTGCTCGTCGACAAAACGGAAATCACCCTGGATCGCCAGGTTGCCGGCGAACGCCGGCCAACTGTACCGGGCCAGGCCATTGAGCGTGAAGCTCGGCGTCAGCGGGGCATCCTCTTTGCCGGTCGGGAAGGTCTGCGCCGGCTGGAAGGTGATCGGGTCCAACGTGTTGAAGTCCGTCGGCAACCCGGTCACCTCAGTGTCGATGAACGAGGCGCCCAATATCAGATCGAGGCCGTCGACGGGGTTGGAGAAAAGCTCGACTTCGGCGCCATAGAACTCGGCGTCCGCGTTGAACAACAGCGTGTTGAAGAACGCATCGATGTTATAAGCCTGGTAGTCATTGTAGTCATAGTAAAAAACTGATGCATTCAAGCGGGTCGAGTCCGTCAGGCTGGACTTGAAGCCGACTTCGAAGGCATTGAGGGTCTCGCCTTTAAAGGGCAGGTCGGCGGCGGCGGCAAGGGGCGTCAGCGGAAGGTTGAAACCGCCGGATTTGATGCCCCTGCTGTACGACGCGTACAACAGCCAGTCATCGTTGGGCCGGTAGTCGAGCTGCGCCTTTACCGCAAAGTCGTCCTCCTCGAGAGTATCGGTGAACGTCGAAAAGCCGAAATCCGGAGCGCTGAGCACGTAGTCTTTCTCGTCGTCGTTGTAGCGCAGGCCCAAGATCACGCTGAACTGTTGGGTCAGGTCGATTTCGGTCTGACCGAAAAACGCAAAGGTCGTCGTGTCCTGGGCGGCGGAGGTATTGAACGTGAGCGGTCCGAAAAAGACGGCGCCGGACTGGTCGAAGGAATATTCGCCGTCGATATTCAGGTAGTAGAACCCGACCACGGAGTGATGCCGCTCGCCCTCCCAATTGACCCGAGCTTCCTGCGAAATCTGGTCGATTTCAGCAACCTGCGTGTAGTTGAAGGCGTCCGTGGGCGACGCATCGGCGTCCTCTCCGTAGCTGTGCTCGATGTCCTGGTAGTCCGTGACCGAGGTGATTGTGAACTGCCCTACCTCCCATGTGAGTTTTCCGTAAACGTTGATGATCTCGGTGGTCTGGAAAAAATCGAAATTAGTGAAGATCTTGAAGGGATCGCCGTCGGGTACGTTGCCGAAGAAATCTGTCTGGTTCCAGGACGGCAGGCCCAGCGCGTACCCGTTCGGTGCCGCGTCTTCATCGGCGTATTGCACCTTGAGCAGGAAATCCAGATCGTCGGTAAGCTCGAAGTACAGCTGCCCGCGCACGGCGTAGTTGTCCGCTTCCATGGCGTCGGCGCCGACGCTGTTTTCCATCAAGCCGTTATCGGCGTTGTACACGAACGACAGGCGGGCGGAAACGGTGTCGCTCAAACCGCCGCCCACCGCGGCTTCCACTCGGCGCCGGGCTTCCTCGCCCACCATAACGTCGATGAAGCCTTCGAATTCCTGCGTGGGATTCCTGGTGATGAAATGCACGAGGCCGCCGGTGGAGTTGCGGCCGAACAGCGTTCCCTGGGGGCCACGCAGCACTTCCGCCCGTTCGATATCGAACAGGCTGAAGCGGGTCGAGACGTTGGAACTCTGGTAGGCCTCGTCGATGTACAGGGCGACCGGCGCTTCCTGGTTGGCGGCGAAGTCGTTCTGACCGACGCCGCGGATATTGAACGACGCGAGGGCGCCGCCACCGAAACCGGAAACCTCGAGTCCGGGCGTTTGGGCAACGAGGTCGTTGGATTCTACGAAGCCCAGCCGGGCCATCTGGTCCCCGGTGAACGCGGTGACCGAAATGCCGACGTCCTGCAGGCTCTGTTCGCGCTTTTGCGCCGTGACGATGACTTCTTCGAGCACCTGGGCCTGCGCGGCGCCGGCGGTAAGCGTGAGGCCACCAAGTACAAAGGCTGCTGCCTCGGCGGCGAGCTTTGCAGAGCGCGGCGATTTTCCTAACCGATTCATGTGTGTTTCCTCGGGAGAAGCCGATGCCGGCTTACTTTGCAGATAAAGGCCATTGGCCTATAAATTTTTGAGAATAATAGGCCATTGACTAGGTTCCTGCAAACGTTTTTTACGAATTTTAGCGGGTAAGCCGATATTATCGGAACTTCAGGGCCGGCAAGCTGGTTCGGACCAAAGAAATGCTTGATCATGAATAGGCCAATGGCTTATAATTGCGTCAGAGTCTTACCAGGTGAACGCGTCGGCGGTGACGGCGACTCAAGAGTCCGACGTATTTCGGCATTTGCCGGGGACACCCGGATAAGGGGACAGACGGGGAGAGCGAAATGGGTACGCAATACGATAGTTATCATCTGCGTCTGGACCATGCCGCGATCTGGGTCGAAGACATGGAAAAGACGGTGGCCTTCCTGACCGACATCGTCGGCTGGAGACGCCATCCGATGCTGGTCGAAGTCAGTGAGGACGACCCGACGGTCGGGGGTATGCAGGCGGTCTTCGTCGATGGCAACGGGCTCTGGCTGGAAATGATCCTGCCGACCACGGAAGGTCCCGGCATGGATATCCTGCGCCAGGTGGGTCCCGGGGCGATCGTCGAGATTAACTTCGAGCCCGACGACTACCAAGCGATGCTCGACGACATGAAAGCCCGGTGTATCCCGATGTTCAACATGGATGGCTCGCCGCTCGGGGCGGACGGCGGCCGGATCAAGGAAGGGGTCGCCGGTATCGAAGGCACGCACGAGACCGGCCAGCGCATTGCCTACTGGTCCACCGAGCTGACCCGCGGCACCACCGTCGAAATCTACGAGCTGCTCAAGAACGACGATACGAATCTGCTGAACATCCGCAACAAGCAGTGGGAGAAGGAGTACCAGACGCGAACCGGCCCGCGCATGAGCCATATCTCCATCGTCGTCGAAGACCTCGAGAAAACCGCCAGTTTCTACACCGACGTGCTGGGGCTCGAGCGGCATCCGATGGCGTTCACTATCGAAGCAGACGCGAACCAGGACATCGGCGGCATGAAAGCCTGTTTCATCGATGCGGGCGGCGTTTTCCTGGAATTGTTCCAGCCACTGGGCCCCGGGCCATTGATGGACGTCCTCAAGGAGAAAGGCGATGGCCATGTCGCCGAGCTCATCGCCGAGGTCGATGACATCGGGGCCTACTACGATGAGGTCCGCGAAAAGGGCGTGCAGCTGGTCGGCCTCGCCGGAACACCGCTGGACGAAGGGCAGAAATGCACCGTGCTGCAGCCCCACGGTGACAAGATCGCCTATTTCCCCGCCGAGGTCGCCTGCGGCCTGACCATCGAAATCATCGAAAGGGGGCCGGCCGAATCCAGCATCATGCACCGACTGCATGGCGCCCGGCGGTAACTATCGATGGTGGTATCAGCGATCGGCGGCAGCGCGAAAAACACGAGACAGGCGATGACCGAACCCGCCGCGCAGAGGGACCAGGCGCTCGCCGCTATCCGCTGCGAGATTTTTGCCGAATACGAACGGAGAACGCCGCGATCGAAGGCACTTTTCGAGCGGGCCTGCCGGTCACTGGCCGGCGGAACGACGGGGAATCTGCGCTTCTTCGCGCCATTTCCGTTTTACCAAACGGGGGGTGAAGGATCGCGCGTGCGCGACGTGGACGGCAACGAATATATCGATTGCTTCCTGTGCAACGGCCCGCTGTTGCTAGGG
>CAZRNL010000241.1:0-4672 GCA_964601395.1 uncultured Silicimonas sp.
CGAAAGCGCCGCCCAAAAGCTCATAAGCCATGGCCGAGCACTCGATGTGCCAGCCAGGCCGGCCGCGTCCCCATGGGCTGTCCCATCCGGGCGTCGCCGCGTCCGAGGGTTTCCAGAGGACGAAATCCATCGGATCTTCCTTGTAGGGCGCCACCTCGACACGCGCCCCGGCGATCATGTCGTCCACGGACCGACCGGACAGCTTGCCGTAGTCCGCATAGGACCGGACACGGAACAACACATGACCGTCGGCTTCATAAGCGTGCCCCTTTGCGATCAAATCCTCGATCATCGCCACCATCGAACCGATCCAGTCTGTAGCGCGCGGCATCAGATTTGGCTCCAGCGTTCCAAGCGCTCCCATGTCTTCCAGATACCAGCGCGTCGTCTCGTCGGTGATCTCGCGGATCGGGCGCCCAGTCTCCGCCGAGCGCGTGTTGATCTTGTCGTCGACGTCCGTAAAATTCCTCACGTAGGTCACATGGGCAGCACCATAGATGTGACGCAGCAGGCGGAAGAGCACGTCGAAGACGATCACAGGGCGCGCGTTGCCGATATGGGCACGATCATAGACCGTGGGTCCGCAGACATACATCCGGACATTGTCCGGATCGAGCGGCTGAAACGGCTCCTTGCGGCGCGTGGCCGTGTTGTGGAGCTGTAACTGGGTCATGATGCGCGTTCCTTCGGGCAGAGAGGTCCCGCGCGGGTTCTAGCTTGGTCATGAGGAGAGTAAAAGGACCGGCCCGCGCGACGTGTGTCAGCAGGTGACAATGCAGCAAATGATGTTGGCGGTCCGTGTCATGGACGCGAACCTTAAGGCCGGTACTGCGATTTGGGAAGGAATTTTTCGTCTCCCTTCGCTCGGATCGATCAACGTCTCTGAACAGGACTGTCAAAACTCTTCATTTGACTTGCCTTCGCACCCATGGCCTCTGGCACCATGAAAGTCTCAAAGCGCATTGCAGGACTGACGGGTGGTGGCTCGGACGGTTGGGATATCTACCGGAAGGCGCGCGCCCTCCGGGATGCGGGCGTGCCGGTGGTGGAGCTTACTATCGGCGAGCATGACCGACGGACCGAACCCGAAATCCTGGATGCCATGCATGCCTCGGCGCTGGGTGGTCACACGGGCTATGCGGCGCTTCCCGGCACGGATGCGCTTCGGCAAGCGGTGGCCGCGAGGGTCGAAGCGCGCACCGGCGTACCCACAGGACCCGGCAACGTCGTCATCACACCGGGAGGTCAATCGGCACTCTTTGGGGCCCACGCAGCCGCTTGCGATCCGGGCGACCGTGCACTTTACATTGACCCTTACTATGCCACGTACCCCGGAACGATACGGGCGACAGGAGCTGTGGCGGTTGCGGTCGAAGCCCATGCCAAACGAGGATTCCAGCCAGACCCGTCGGAAATCGAGCGTGCCGCAGTCGGTGCGAGGTCGGTGCTGATCAACTCACCCAACAATCCGACAGGCGTGGTCTACTCGCGCCGGACGCTGGAAGGGATCGCGACCATCGTACAGGACCGCGACCTCTGGCTGATCTCGGACGAGGTCTACGATACTCAGCTCTGGTCCGGCGACCACCTGTCGCCTAGGCAACTGCCGGGAATGGCCGAGCGCACATTGGTGATCGGTTCGCTGTCGAAAAGCCATGCGATGACCGGAAGCCGGCTTGGCTGGATCGTCGGCCCGAGGGACGCTATGGAGCACGTGGCAAATCTCTCGACCCACACGACCTACGGCGTTCCAGGCTTCATCCAGGATGCCGGACTTTTCGCCCTGTCGCGTGGTCCCGCGTTCGAAGACCGTATCGGCGCGCCCTTCCGGCGGCGGCACAAGGCTGTCCAGAACCTTCTGAAGCGGCGCGGCCTGCCCGTGGTACCCTCGAGCGCCGCGATGTATCTGATGCTGGACATCCGAGCCACCGGACTCTCCGGCGAGGAATTCGCGCGCCGGCTTCTGGACGAGCACCGCATTGCGGTGATGCCCGGCGAGAGTTTCGGCAAGGCGGCAACCGGACATTTACGGCTCGCGCTCACAATCGACGACGAAACACTGCTGGCGGCTGCAGACACTCTGGCAGACCTTCATGACCGGCTTGCCGCCGAGGCGGCGTGACCTCGGTGATCCGGTCCCCAACCGGCTGCCGCGCGGGCGATTTTTCCTCTGATTGAAGGTGTGCTGTTCGATCTGCCAGACCTGACACGCTCAACGAAGCCTCTTCTGAACTCTACGATCACCGTGTCAGGCCGGTCGCGGCTCAATCTGCCGGAATTCGCGCGATACAGGACGCAGCAGCCCGAACAGAGAAGGCCGACTTCTGATACCAAGGGCCATATCGCGATCGAGCGAGACCCGTAAGGAGATGAACATGAGCAGCGACATCGGAGCGGACTTTCGCGCACTGCATCGGAAGGGAAATCCTTTCATACTCGCGAACGCATGGGACGCGGGCAGCGCCAAGATGCTGGCGGCGTTGGGCGCACCGGCTGTTGCCACTTCATCGGCTGCCCACGCCTTCACGCTTGGCCGACCCGATGGCGGGTTCGTCACGCGGGATGAGGCTCTGGCTCATGCCGAGATGCTGGTTGCGGCAGTGAATGTACCGGTCTCGGGCGATTTCGAGAACGGCTTTGGCCACTCTCCCGAGGACGTGGCCGAAACGGTCAGGTTGGCCGCAGAGATCGGATTGGCCGGGATATCGATCGAGGACGCCGCGCTGCCTGGCACGCACGCCTACTCGTTCAGCGAAGCGACCGCGCGCATCGAGGCAGGCGTTGCCGCCGCGCGGGCGCTGCCACGCGACTTCGTCTTCGTCGCCCGCGCCGACGGTGTCATGAACGGGCACTACGACATCGAGGAGGCACTTCGCCGCATCCGTGCCTTCGACGCTGCGGGAGCCGACTGCCTTTACGTGCCGCTGCCCGCGACTCTGGAGGATCTCGAGCGCGTCATCGCAGCCACCGGAAGACCGGTGAACGTGCTGGTGGCAGGTCCCACCTACTCGGCTATCCCGCACGCGCGTTACGCGGCGATGGGTGCGGCGCGCCTGTCTCTCGGATCGGCGCTGGCCCGCGTGACACATGCAGCGATCCGTGACACGGCCGCGGCCATGTTCGATGCCGGCGACTTTTCGCCCTTGTCAACGGCCATGCCGGGGAGCGATGTGGACCGTCTTCTGGAACAAGGTAATCCGTGATGCCACCCCACTATGTCGCACTTCTTTTTGCTATTCTTGCGGAAACCGTGGGCACTTCGGCGCTTCAGGCCAGTCAACAGTTCACGCGACTATGGCCAAGCCTGCTTGTCGTAGTGGCTTACGCCGTGTCGTTCTATCTGCTGTCGGTGGCATTGAAGGTCATGCCGGTGGGCGTCGTCTATGCAGTCTGGTCAGGGGTGGGGATCGTGCTCATCGCAGTCGCGGGACTTGTGATCTTCGGGCAGAAGCTCGATCTTGCCGCGATCATAGGACTTGGACTTATCATCGCGGGCGTCTCGGTGCTGCACCTCTTTTCATCGACGACGCCGCATTAGCGCCCCGCCCGCAAGCCATACCCCTTTTTCTCTGGCCTTTGGAGCAAGAGCGGGCTAATGCCGCGCCAAACCTCCCGAGGCATGAGTATTATGGAACTTCGCAATATCGCGATCATCGCGCACGTCGACCACGGCAAGACGACGCTTGTGGACGAACTCCTGAAACAATCCGGCGTCTACCGCAAGGGTGAGGCGACCGTCGAGCGCGCCATGGATTCGAACGATATCGAGCGTGAGCGCGGCATCACCATCCTGGCAAAATGCACGAGCGTCGAGTGGAAGGGCGGGCGCATCAACATAGTCGACACGCCCGGACACGCCGATTTCGGCGGCGAGGTGGAGCGTATTCTCTCCATGGTGGACGGCGTGGTGCTTCTGGTCGATGCGGCCGAAGGCCCGATGCCCCAGACCAAGTTCGTCACTTCGAAAGCACTTGCACTGGGACTGCGGCCGATCGTCGTTCTGAACAAGGTCGACAAGCCCGATGCCGAACCCGACCGGGCTCTGGACGAAGTGTTCGACCTTTTCGCGGCCCTCGACGCCGACGAAGACCAGCTCGATTTTCCGCATCTCTATGCTTCGGGCCGCTCCGGCTGGGCCGATGCCGAACTCGACGGTCCGCGCAAGGACCTTTCCGCGCTCTATGACCTGATTGTCCATCACGTTCCGCGTCCCCGCCAGCAGAAGCGGGATGGCGAGGATTTCCGGATGCTGGCAACCACGCTGGGCGCCGACCCCTACCTTGGCCGCGTGCTTACCGGCCGCGTGGAATCGGGCCGGTTGAAAGTCGGCGCGACGGTTCAGGCCCTCTCCCGTGTCGGTCAGAAGATCGAACAGTTCCGCGTCACAAAGATTCTCGCGTTCCGGGGTCTCAGTCAGCAGGCCATCGACGAAGCCGTCGCCGGTGATATCGTGTCTCTTGCCGGCATGGCGAAAGCCACTGTCGCCGACACCATCTGCGCGCTGGCAGTCGACACGGCGCTTCCTGCCCAACCAATCGATCCCCCGACGATCAGCGTGACCTTCGGCATCAATGACAGTCCGCTTGCGGGACGCGACGGCAAGAAGGTGCAGTCCCGCGTCATCCGCGACCGGCTGATGAAGGAAGCGGAGTCCAACGTGGCGATTCGCGTC
>CAZRNL010000241.1:4682-5060 GCA_964601395.1 uncultured Silicimonas sp.
TCCCGGTGGCGATGCGTTCGAGGTGGCGGGGCGCGGCGAATTGCAGATGGGTGTCCTGATCGAGAACATGCGCCGCGAAGGCTTCGAGCTGTCGATCTCGCGTCCGCAGGTCCTTTTCCGGGACATCGACGGCGTCCGGCACGAACCCGTCGAGGAAGTGACCATCGACGTAGACGACGAATACACCGGCGCCGTCATCGAGAAGATCACCGGCCCCCGTCGCGGCGACATGACCGAGATGAAGCCTGCCGGCACCGGCAAAACCCGGATCATCGCGCTTGTCCCCTCGCGCGGCCTGATCGGTTATCACGGCGAATTCCTGACCGACACGCGCGGCTCGGGCGTGCTGAACCGGGTGTTCCATAGCTGGTCTCCCTA
>CAZRNL010000242.1:0-5044 GCA_964601395.1 uncultured Silicimonas sp.
CCGCGCGAGCAAACACTGTTCAAGTCAACGGTGCACGGCGACGACGTCGACAGGCCGATCATGAAATCGGATGGAGCCTGGACCTATTTCGCGCCGGATATCGCCTATCACTGGGACAAGATCGCGCGGGGTTTCGACGAGTTGATCGACGTCTTCGGAGCGGATCACGGAGGTTACGTCAAGCGGATGAACGCCGCCGTCAGTGCGCTGTCCGACGGTCGGGTTCCGCTGGACATCAAGCTGACGCAACTGGTGAAGCTCTACAAGAACGGTGAGCCCTTCAAGATGTCGAAGCGGGCGGGAACCTTCATCACCTTGCGCGACGTGGTCAGCGAGGTTGGGGCCGACGTGACCCGCTTCCACATGCTGACGCGCAAGAACGACGCGCCGCTGGATTTCGATTTCGACAAGGTCACCGAGCAATCGAAGGACAATCCGGTGTTTTATGTGCAGTATGCCCATGCCCGGATACGGTCGGTGATGCGCAAGGCCGAGGCGCTGCATCTGGACTGGTCGGACAACGCCAGACTGGAGGACGAGGCCGAGTACAATGTCGCGCGAAAGATCGCCGAATGGCCGCGCCTGGTCGAGATCGCCGCGCGCAATCACGAGCCTCACAGGGTGGCGTTCTATCTTTACGAGCTGGCCTCGGATTTCCATGCGCTGTGGAACAAGGGCAACGACATTCCTGCCCTGCGCTTCCTTCAGGAAGGCGATCCAGAAGCTACAGCGGCGAAAATCGCCCTGCCACGAGCCGTGGCCGTTGTTATTTCCAACGGATTGAGTATCCTTGGAGTGACGCCGGCTGAAGAGATGCGCTGAATAAAGCGCACGGGCCACGTCGCACGAGCAGGAGCGGACCGCTGGATCAACCGGCGGCAAAATGAGGCATGAACAATGGCGGCATTCAACTACGATGACTTCGGCGATTCCCCTGGCGGCGGATCGCTGGCGTCGGCTCTCAACTGGGCCGGCGCCATCCTATCGGTCGTTCTGATCGCGGGTCTTGCGACCTGGGGTTGGAAACTTTGGGTCAGGGACGTCTCCGGCGTTCCCGTCGTGCGGGCGCTTGAAGGTCCGATGCGCATCACGCCGGAGAACCCCGGCGGGCAGGCGACGGAATATCAGGGCCTTTCGGTCAACCGCATCGCTGAAGAGCGGATTGAAAGCAGCATGGCGGATCGGGTCGTGTTGGCACCGCAACCATCGGTCCTGAACGAGGAAGAAGACCTCGCCATGGCCGATTTGCAGGCATCCATCGAACCGGATCCCCTTCCGTTCGTGGAAACGACCACGCCCGCGGGAGACCAGGAGCAACAGACGGTCGATGTCATTCCGGCACCGGCCTTTCCGACGGACGCGGAAAACGAAGCGCAGGTCGACGCGGTATCGGTTGCGGAAGAGAACGAACGCTCCGGGACCGATCTGGCCGTCGCGCTGGCACTTGGGCTGGCGGACGAATCCGAAATCGCGGCGCAACCAGCCGTACTTCGTGTTGACGCCGCGCCAGGTGTCCCGGTTGTAACTCCGCGTCCGCAACTGCGTCCGGAAAACCTTCAGGCGGTCAGCTTCCGGCCCGCGCCGGACAGCCCGTCCGGTGAGATAGACCCGGCGACCATCCCCGCGGGCACACGCCTTGTGCAGCTTGGCGCCTATGGCAGCGCCGACATAGCCCGCACAGAATGGACGAACGCCACCACCCGCTTCGGCAACTACATGGTCGGCAAGGAGCGCGTGGTGCAAGAAGCTCAGACGGGCGGGCGCACTTTCTGGCGCTTGCGTGCGATGGGGTTCGAGGATCTGGCCGAAGCGCGGCGATTCTGTTCGGTGCTCGTCGCCGACGGGGCCAACTGCATACCGGTGGTGCAGGAGTAAGTTGGGGCAGGGCGCGTACATATTCGCGCCCAGCGGGCCCGAGCTTTCCCGCGCGGAGACGGCTTTCTTTCGCGATGCCGATCCTTGGGGTTTCATCCTGTTCCAGCGGAACTGCGAGACACCGGACCAGCTTCGGCGATTGACGGCGTCGCTACGGCAGGCGGTCGGGCGCAATGCGGCGATCCTGATCGACCAGGAAGGCGGCCGCGTGCAGCGGATGCGTGCGCCTCACTGGCGCGAATGGATTCCGCCACTGGACCAGATAGACAGCACCGGTTCGGGGCGGGCCATGTACCTGCGCGGGCGGCTGATCGGTGCCGAACTCCTGGCCCACGGGATTGACGTGAACTGTGCACCCTCGGCCGATATCGCTTTCCCCGACACTCACATGTTTCTCAGGAACCGCTGCTACGGGACCGATGCCGATACGGTAGTCCGCATGGCGCGGCAGTGTGCCGAGGGGCTCATGGACGCAGGTTGCCTGCCGGTTCTGAAGCACGCGCCAGGGCATGGCCGGGCGACGTTGGACAGCCACAAGGGGTTGCCCCGGATCGAAGCCCCCCTGGCCGAACTTCGCGCGACCGACTTTGCGGCCTTCCGAGCACTGTCGGACCTGCCGATGGTGATGACGGCGCACCTGGTGCTGCCGGAGATCGACCCGGTTAGCCCTTTCACTCAATCCGCCGCCGGAATTTCCATGCTGCGCGAGAAGCTGGGACTGAACGGCCTGCTGATGACCGACGACATCTCGATGGGGGCGCTGGCCGGCCCGGTCGAGGAAAGGGGACGCAAGGCTCTGGATGCGGGCTGCGACCTGATCCTGCATTGCAACGGTGATTTGCGCGAGATGGAAACCCTTGCCGCCGGGATCGGCGGGCTGTCCAGCGCGGCGGGGAGACGCGCAGATATAGCGTTGACGGCACGCCGGACCCCAACAGATATTGACATTCCCGCTCTCGAGGCCGAATTTGCGAGGCTAATCGAGGGAGCAGACAATGCCTGACGGCGACGCCGATTTCGACGATGTCGAAGCCCGTCTTGCAGCCGAAGCGCTGATTGTCGACGTCGACGGGTTCGAGGGACCGCTCGACCTTCTGCTCATGCTGTCGCGCACCCAAAAGGTGGACCTTCGCAAGATCAGTGTCCTGGCATTGGCCGAGCAGTATCTTGCCTTTATCCATCGTGCCAAATCGCTTCGGATCGAGCTGGCGGCCGACTACCTGGTGATGGCGGCGTGGCTGGCCTTTCTCAAGTCACGCCTTTTGCTGCCGCCCGATCCCTTGGACGATGGACCTTCGGGCGAAGAGCTCGCCGCACACTTGGCTTTCCAGCTCGAGCGGCTGGCGGCAATGCGTGAATGTGCGGCGCAGTTGATGGCGCGAGACCAGAAAGGCCGTGATTTCTTCGTCAGGGGCATCCCCGAAAGCGTCGAAAGGGTGCGCAAGGTGCGCTACACCGCGACGCTTCTGGATCTGATGCAGGGTTATGCCCGCATCCGCACCAAGGACCAGTTCCGCCCCTGGGCGTTCGACCGCCAGAACGTCATGACGCTCGAACAGGCGCTGGAGCGTATGCGCGGGCTGATTGGCTATGCCGGCGAATGGACCGACCTTTTGTCCTATCTGCCGGAAGGTTGGGAGACCGACCCGTTGCGCCGGAGGTCCGCCACCGCGTCGCATTTCGCCGCTTCGCTGGAGCTGGCCAAGCGGGGCTCGATTCAGATTCGCCAGTCCGGCGCTTTCTCAACGATCCAGATCCGGGCGCTGACAAGTGGCTGACGAGGGCGAAAGTCGTCGAGAGTCGCTTTTCGAAGCGCCGCCACTGGCCGAGCAGGAGCGGATGGTCGAGGCCATCCTCTTTGCGACTGCGGACCCGATCACGATTGCGGAACTGAACGCGCGGATGCCGCATGGCGCGGAGGCCGAACGCGCGCTTGAGCTTTTGAGGAAGCGCTACGAGGGTCGAGGCGTTGCCGTGGTGAAGGTGGGCGAAGCATGGGCGATCCGCACAGCCCCTGACCTGGGTTTCCTGATGCAGAAGGAAACGGTCGAGACGCGAAAACTATCGCGTGCAGCAATCGAGACATTGGCGATCATCGCCTATCACCAGCCTGTCACCCGTGCCGAGATTGAGGAAATCCGCGGCGTCAGCGTCAGCCGCGGCACGGTCGACCAGCTGTTGGAACTGGAGTGGATCCGGTTTGGCCGTCGCAAGATGACTCCCGGACGACCCGTGACATATGTGGTGACGCAAGGGTTCCTCGATCATTTCGGTCTGGAAAGTGCGCGCGACTTGCCGGGCGTCAGAGAGTTGCGCGCAGCCGGACTGTTGGAGAACCGGCCTCCGCCGGGCGAATTGATGCCGGGAGAAGACGGCGACGAGAACGAAGATCAGACTGATATGTTCGAAGACGAGGATTGAAACGATGAACAATCAACGCGCGATGCAGATGGTGCTGCGGCTTCTGTTCAGGCAGGTGTCGAAATACCTGGCCAAGGGAGGCACCAACAATCCTCAGATCGCCGATGCGGCCAAGCGTTTGAAGATGGGACGACGTTTCGGGCGGTTCTGAACCGGCCGCACTTGCCTCTGCGAACGTGACGTGACCTGAATTCGGCCATGCACATTCGATCATTGGACACCCTTGATGAGGTTCGCGGTCTGACCGGTTTGCTGGACGAGTACATTCGATTCGTCTGTTCCGATCTGGAGACCATTTGCGGCGTTTCATTCGATGCGGACGTCCTTCTCCGAAATACTCTCAGCGGACTTCACAAGGTTATACCTCCGGACGGTCGGACCTTCGTTGCCGTCGGCGACCAGGGCGATCTGCTGGGTATGGTGTTCCTGAGACCCTCTGGGGCAGATGCGATGGAGATCAAGCGGCTTTACGTCCTGCCCAAGGCACGCGGGACAGGGGCTGGGAGGGCGTTGGTGAGAACTGCCATCGACGAGACGCGGGCATCGGGGCGAACGGTTCTCAGGCTCGATACGACACGGAACCTCGAAGCTGCCATCAGTCTTTATCGGGCGCTCGGTTTCATCGACTGCGCGCCCTATCCCGAAAGCGATCACTTCGACGACCATGTGTTGGCGCCTGCAATGGTATTCATTGGAAGTGGAGTTCCCCCGGTTTCGTGGACAGTTAACCGGTAGCAGATTTCAGCTG
>CAZRNL010000243.1:0-214 GCA_964601395.1 uncultured Silicimonas sp.
CTTCATGGGATACGTGCTGCCCTGGGGGCAGATGTCGTTCTGGGGCGCCACGGTGATCACCGGGCTGTTCGGTGCGATCCCCTTTGTCGGCGAACCGATCCAGACCTGGCTTCTGGGTGGACCGGCCGTGGACAACGCCACGCTGAACCGCTTCTTCTCGCTGCACTATCTTCTGCCCTTCGTGATCGTGGGCCTTGTCGCCGTCCACATCTGG
>CAZRNL010000243.1:224-5035 GCA_964601395.1 uncultured Silicimonas sp.
CCCCACCGGAGTTGAAGTCCGCCGCGGCTCGAAGGAAGAGGCAAAGAAGGACACGGTCCCTTTCTGGCCCTACTACGTCATCAAGGACGTCTTTGCGCTGGTCGTGATCCTTGCGGTTTTCTTCGCGATCGTGGGTTTCATGCCGAACTACCTCGGCCACCCTGACAACTACATCGAAGCCAACCCGCTGGTGACACCGTCGCATATCGTGCCGGAATGGTACTTCCTGCCGTTCTACGCGATCCTGCGCGCCTTCACCGGCGATGTCTGGGTCGTGATCGCCGCGAACTGGATCACCGGCGGTATCGTCGACGCCAAGTTCTTTGGTGTTCTGGCGATGTTCGGTGCGATCGCGGTCATGGCCCTCGCGCCGTGGCTGGATACGTCGTCCGTGCGCTCTGGTCGGTATCGTCCGATGTTCAAATGGTGGTTCTGGCTTCTGGTCGTGGATTTCATCGTCCTGATGTGGCTGGGTGCCATGCCAGCCGAAGAGCCATACGCCACCTTCTCGCTGATCGCCTCGGCCTACTGGTTCGCCTACTTCCTGGTGATCCTGCCGCTTCTCGGCGTCATCGAGAAACCCTTGGCACAGCCCGAGACAATCGAAGCCGACTTCGATGCGCACAAAGCCAGAACAGGTGGAGCCAAGGGCTCTGCCAGTGCTGCCCCCGCGGAATGAAAGGACAGACTGACATGATCCGCAAGATCACTCTTTCCGCAGTCGCGGCCCTAGCTGTCGCTTCCGGACCGGCCTTGGCCGCAGGCGAAACGACGGGCCACGTCACGGACTATAACTTCTCGTTCGAGGGTCCGTTCGGCAGCTATGACCAGATGCAGCTTCAGCGCGGCCTTCAGGTTTACACCGAAATCTGCGCCGCCTGTCACGGTCTGAAGTACGTTCCGATCCGGACGCTCGCCGATCCCGGTGGGCCGCATTTGCCGGAGGATCAGGTACGCGCCTACGCGGCGAATCTGGAGGTCTACGATCCCGAGCTGGAGGATTTCCGTCCGGCGACGCCGACAGACCATTTTCCGGACTCGTCGCTGTCCAACGCTCCGGATCTCAGCATGATGGCAAAAGCACGCGCGGGCTTCCACGGGCCTTACGGGCTTGGCATCAACCAGTTCTTTCGTGGCATGGGCGGGCCCGAGTACATCGTCGCGCTTCTGCAGGGCTATACAGGCGAAGACAAGGAAGAGGCGGGTGCGGTCCTTTACGAGAACGAAAACTTCCCCGGCGGATGGATCGGCATGTCACAACCGCTCTACGGCGATGACGTGGAGTACGAAGACGGAACCGAAGCCACCATCGAACAGGAGTCGCTGGACGTTGCAGCCTTCCTGATGTGGGCCGCAGAACCCAAGCTGAACGCGCGGAAAGAAGCGGGTTTCGTCTCGGTGCTGTTCCTGATCGTTCTCAGCGCTCTGCTCTACCTGACCAACAAGCGGATCTGGAGGCCGATATAGTACAAGGCCGACACTCCGGCGGAATGATCGGCCCTGCCAATACGAAATGAAAAACGCGCCCTCGGGGGCGCGTTTTTTTGTGCGGCTTCTAAGGATACTGCCGGTCAGGCATGCGCGAGCATGCCTTTTTCGCGGGCCAGATCCTGCATTTTCTTTTGCAACTTCTCGAACGCCCGCACTTCGATCTGGCGGATCCGCTCGCGGCTGACGTCGTACTGGCCGGACAGATCCTCAAGCGTGACCGGATTGTCCATCAGGCGCCGCTGGGTCAGGATGTCCTGCTCGCGCTCGTTCAGAACGCTCATCGCTTCGGCCATCAGTTCGCGGCGCATCTCCAGTTCGTCACGGGCTTCGTAGTCGCCCGCCTGGTCGGCCTCTTCGTCCTCGAGCCAGTCCTGCCATTGTGCGGCGCCCTCGCCATCGGCCGAGATGGTCGCGTTCAGCGATGCGTCGCCACCCGAAAGGCGGCTGTTCATCGAAATCACCTCATCTTCGGTCACGCTCAAGTCGTGGGCGATTTTCTGAACATGCTCGGGCCGAAGATCGCCATCTTCCAGCGCGCCGATCCGCGCCTTCGCCTTGCGGAGGTTGAAGAACAGCTTCTTCTGCGCGCTTGTCGTCCCGAGTTTCACGAGGCTCCACGAGCGCAGGATGTACTCCTGGATCGACGCCCGAATCCACCACATGGCATATGTCGCCAGCCTGAAGCCTTTTTCGGGATCGAACCGTTTGACGGCCTGCATCAGGCCGACATTCGCCTCTGAGATCACTTCGGCCTGTGGCAATCCGTAGCCGCGATAGCCCATCGCGATCTTGGCGGCCAGTCGCAGGTGCGAGGTTACCATCTTGTGCGCGGCTTCAGTGTCTTGATCCTCGACCCAACGCTTGGCCAACATGTATTCTTCTTCCGGCTCCAGCATCGGAAACTTCCGTATTTCCTGAAGATATCGGTTCAGGCCACCTTCCGGGGAAGGCGCGGGAAGAGTGGAGTAATTTGCCATCGTTTACATTCCCTGTACGCACCTATGTTTCGGTGCTTAACATACTTGGTGAACGATTCAGTTCAGTTCAAGATCAGGTTGCGAGTTTTTCTACTGTATTGGTCTGAACAAACAATGAAACCAGTCGAAGGTTCGCACCAGTCACAGCCTCGTGCAGTCACATATTCGTGCACATTTTGCAAATCCGTGCGGGTTTCATGTGTGGAAATCATGACCCTCGCAACGCACTCAAGAGCGTGGCGATATCGTCTGGCAACGGGCTTTCGAACGACAAGTAGGCCCCGGTCACAGGATGCGTGAACCCAAGAGATGCTGCGTGAAGCGCTTGTCTTTCAAAGCCTTGCACCGCATTTCGACCAGGAGCGTCCTGCGGCAATTTCCGTCGGCCGCCGTAAACCGGATCGCCGATCAGAGAATGCCCCATGTGGGCTGCATGAACCCTGATCTGATGGGTTCGCCCGGTCTCGAGCCGACATTCCATGAGCGCGGCATGCTGCCCGAATGTTTCAAGAACCGACATCCGAGTCACGGCATGCCGTCCTCCCTGAAACAGAACTGCCTGCCGTTGTCGGTCGGTCTTGTGCCGTGCCAGCATGGTCGTCACCTTGATGACGTTGCCCGATTCGAAGCTGACACCGGGAACGCCCTTGAGACGCGGGTCGCCGACACTTGGCACTCCGTAACAGATTGCAAGATAACGGCGCTCGATCGAGTGATCAGCGAACTGGGCGGCCAGGCCGTGATGTGCCGCATCCGATTTGGCGACGACCAGAAGCCCGCTTGTGTCCTTGTCGATCCGATGGACGATGCCGGGCCGTTTCTCACCGCCGATACCCGACAGATCGCCTCCGAAATGGTGCAAAAGCGCATTGACCAGGGTGCCGCTGGGCGATCCGGGTGCGGGGTGCACGACCATCCCGGACGGCTTGTCGACGACCAGTAGGTCGGCATCCTCATAGATGACTGACAACGCGATAGGCTGCGCAACGGTTGCCACCTCGACGGGGTCGTCGACTGCGATCAGGTAAATCTCGCCTTCCGCGACACACGATCTTGCGTCTGACACCACTTCGCCTTCGCGTGACACCGCGCCATCCGCCAGCAGCCTGGCCAGCCTGGACCGCGAAAGATGCGCCTCCTCTGGCACATCTCGCGCCAGCGCCTTATCAAGACGGCGTGGCGGAGCAGCGCCGATTTCAACCTGGACGATGCGGGACATGGACGACGAAACGGCTCCGATAGGTGGGGACAGGACCCTGAAGTACCTGAAATGGCTGGTGACGGGCCTGACCGTTACCATGATCGGGGGCTTTCTAACCATCGTCGGACTCTTTGTCATGCGCTTCACTGAAATGAATCGTGTCGAACTGCCCGACCGGATCGTCTTGCCCGACGGTGTACGCCCCACGGCCTTCACGCACGGCGAGGGATGGTTCGCGGTCGTGACAGCGGATGACGAGATTCTTATCTACGATCGCGTAACGGGAAATCTTCGCCAGCGGATCAGCATCGAACCGGAAGAATAGGCTGTCAGACGAACCAACCCGTCGTCAAAGCCTGTGCCCAGCTCTCTGCGCCCCGTCTCCTGGCCAGTCGTATCATTGGCGAGGCGTCATAGGGGACAGCGTGCAGTTCCGCGCGGTAGACGCCGTCGATTTTCTCCAGAATGGCATATCGCGCATCCGGCGCTCCGGTCTGGTGGACGAAGCTCGGTGTGCAGCGGGTATCCAGGTACGCTGGGCAGCCGACCGCACCAGGATTCACGATCACCTGACCGGTCGGCAGCCGGACGATTCGCGGCGTGTGCGTATGACCGCAAAGTATGGCAGCTGCATCGATCCCTCCGGCACGAAGCCGGACCTCGTCCAGATCCCGTGCAACCAGCCGGTTCAGCTCGGTCCGCTCGTCCAGCCAGTTCTCCTCGTCGGACGAGGGCGTCCCGTGGCACAGAAGTACGTCTCCGATGTCACGAACAACGGGAAAGGATCGAACCCAGTCCAGATGATGCGGGGCAAGTTCGTCGATGATCCAGCTTTCCCAAAGCCCCATCTCGGCCCTCGGCCTGTCGAAAAGCATCCGGTCATGGTTTCCGCGCACAGTCGGCAGGTCCAGAGCCATAAGGCGCTCTGCGGTCGCGACCGCGTCGAAAGGACCCGACAGGCAGTCACCAAGGTTTACGATCTGCTCGACGTCGCGTCGCGCAATATCGTCCAGAACCGCATCCAGTGCGGAAATATTTCCGTGAATGTCGCTGATGACCGCCACCCGCATCTGCGCCTCACGTCGTTGGCCCTGGAAATGGTACCGCCTCCCTGGCTTGAACAGGGGACCTCTGGATCCACA
>CAZRNL010000244.1:0-3436 GCA_964601395.1 uncultured Silicimonas sp.
AAAAGCGGCTGCGCAGCACCCAGAAGGAACTGATACAGGCCGGCAAGCTTGCGGCGCTTGGTCAGATGTCGGCAGCGCTCAGCCATGAGATCAACCAGCCGCTGACCGCGGTTAAGGGCTTTGCCGAGAACGCCGCGGCCTATCTCGACCGCAAACGCTACGCCGAGGCTGCGATTTCTGGTCACCTGAGAAATTTTGCGCGGCGACCGCAGGATACGGTCGGGCCCGTCGACCTGTGCCTTGTGCTGGACGACGCGCTGGACCTGATGGCGCCCCGGCTGGCCAAGGCATCCGCGCGGATCGACCGGGCGCCCGACACGCGCGAATCCATATGGGTCAAGGGCGGCCGACTTCGCCTTCAGCAAGTGTTCGTCAACCTCATCAGCAATGCGCTCGACGCCATGGAGCAGGACCGCGAGCCCTGCATTTCGGTAACTCGGTCAGAACCGGCATCGGGCCGCGTCCGGATTTCGGTCAGCGATAGCGGCCCGGGTCTTGAGACAGACACGGTCGGGCGCATCTTCGACCCGTTCTTCACCACCAAAAGCCCCGGAAAGGGCCTCGGGCTGGGGCTTTCCATCTCGTACAACATCGTCGAGGACTTCGGCGGTCGGCTATCGGCCACCAACAGGTCCGACGGACCGGGAGCGGTCTTCTCGGTCGATCTCGACCTGACCGAGGCGCCGAAGGATCGCAAGGGAATCGCCGCAGAATGAACGAAGCGCGGGTGCTTTTTGTCGATGACGAAGAAGACCTGCGCCTTGCGGCGGCACAGACGCTGGACCTTGCGGACCTGCCCGTGACCTGCATGGCCGACGGCGAGGCGGCATTGGCCGCGATCAGCCGCAATTTCCAGGGCGTACTCGTGACCGACATCCGGATGCCCGGTATCGATGGGCTGACGCTGATGCGGCGGGCACTGGAGATCGACCCGGAATTCCCCGTCATCCTCGTCACGGGGCACGGTGATGTCGAACTTGCCGTTCAATGCATGAGAGACGGTGCCTACGATTTTCTTGAGAAGCCCTATGCTCAGGGTCGGATGGTCGAGACCGTGCGCCGCGCGCTCGACAAGAGGCGGTTGACGATCGAGAACCGGGACCTGCGCCGTCAGGTCGGCGGACGGGACGTGATCGAGTCGCGCCTTACCGGACGTTCGCCGATTATGGTGAGAATCCGCGAACAGATACGAGCTGTCGCCGAAACCGATGCCGATGTTCTTGTCACCGGGGCCACGGGCACGGGCAAGGAAGTCGCTGCACGAGCCGTCCACCGAGCCAGCCCGCGGGCCGAGAAACCATTTGTCCATATCAACTGTGCCGCCTTGCCAGCCGAACTCGTCGAAAGCGAGCTCTTCGGGCATGAGGCCGGAGCCTTTGCTGGGGCTTCCCGAGCACGGTTCGGACGCTTTGAACACGCGCGTGGCGGCACCATCTTCCTGGATGAGATCGACAGCCTCGAGATGAAACTGCAGGCGAAACTCCTGGTGGCGGTACAGGACCGGATCGTGACCAGACTGGGCTCGAACGATCCGGTCGAACTCGACGTGCGCTTTATCGCCGCCAGCAAGCGCGACCTGGAAAAAGCATCGGCCGACGGAACATTTCGTGGCGACCTGCTTTACAGGCTGAACGTCGTCACGATCCGAATGCCGGATCTTTCGGCGCGCCGCGAGGATATTCCAAAGCTGTTCCTCCATCTCGTCGATGAAGCCGCTGCCCGGTACAAACGTGCAGCGCCTGAAGTTCCCGGCGCTGTACTCACCACCATTGCGGCCACCGACTGGCCGGGCAACGTTCGTGAACTGCGCAACGCCGCCGAGCGGTTCGTCCTCGACCTGGATTCCGACCTGCGCCCAACGAAAGACGTGGCCACTACCACCGGCGGCAACCTGTCGCTCCAGATGGCCCGGCACGAGAAAGCACTTATCGCCTCGGCCATCGCCGCCAACCGGGGCAGCCTGAAAGCAACCTACGAGGCGCTGGGTCTTTCCCGGAAGTCGCTCTACGAGAAGATGCAGAAGTACGAATTGTCCCGGTCCGATTTCCAGGACGACGATTGATGCGGCCCCGCATGGGTGAATTCCGACACACGAAATCATCGCCTTGGTGTAGAAATCCACCCTGTCCGCTGAATGTTTTGGCTGATTGCGCAATCATTCGGCATTTGTCGTTTGCCCTTGAAACTCGCCGCGTGGCACTAGGTCGCCCATCGTAGGGGAATCCGGGTTCGGGTTGCCATCTCAAGTCGACTGCCGGAGATCACTCCGGACCATTTCGGGAGGAATACAATGAAAATCGTCACACTGACGGCGACTGCCGTCATTCTCTCTGCCGGCGCAGCAACTGCTGGCGGCCACCTCGACAAGACCGGTTGGCCGGACAGCTTCACCGTCGGCACCGCATCGCAGGGCGGCACCTTTTTCGCTTACGGCTCGGGCTGGGCGAACCTTGTCGCCAACGAGCTTGGCATGACCGGCGGCGCAGAAGTCACCGGCGGCCCGATGCAGAACATGGCGCTGGTTCACACCGGAGATACCCAGTTCGGTATGACCACGATGGGCCCTGCCGCGGAGTCGCTCGCTGGTACCAACCCGATCGCACCCGGTCTTCAAATGACCAACTCCTGCGCGATGTTCCCGATGTACCAGACCCCGTTCTCGGTTACGACGCTGGCTTCCTCGGGCATCAACTCGATTGCGGACATTCCGGACGGCGCCAAGATCGGTTTCGGCCCGGCCGGATCGTCTTCGGATACCTACTTCCCGCAGATGATGGAGGCGCTTGGCGTCAACTTCGAGCGTCGGAACGGCGGCTGGGACGATCTGGGGTCTCAGCTTCAGGACGGCCTGCTCGACGTAATCGCTTTCGCGGCCGGCGTGCCCGTTCCCGCTGTCAGCCAGCTCGAGGTTCAGACCGACGTGAACATCATCGAGTTCACGCCGGAAGAGCAGGAGATCATCCTCGCTGGCTTCCCGGTCAACGACTTCTCGATCACAGCCGACACCTACACGACGCTCACGGAAGACGCTCGTTCCGTCAGCATGTGGAACTTCGCGATCGCGAATTGCGACCTGCCTGAAAGCTTCGTCGAAGCTGCCGTCGATGTCGTCATGTCGGACAATGCCCGCATGGTGAACATCCACAAGGCAGCCGGCGAATCGCTTCCCGAGAACTGGGACAAGAACAAGGTTCTCAAGTGGCATCCCGGTGCAGCCAAGTGGTTCACGGAAAACGCCGGAGCTACCATTCCTGACGACATGATCTACGGAAAGTGACGTCCGTGGCCGCCGCGTCCCTGGCGCGGCGGCCATTTCCCGGAAACCTTTGCGTGCCGGGACACGCGCCTTTAGGCTAATCACCAACAGACGGAACTCGAACCGACGTGCCCTTCTGGCGGCGCGCAATCGAGTATTGGGAGGGGACCCGGATGACCG
>CAZRNL010000244.1:3446-4561 GCA_964601395.1 uncultured Silicimonas sp.
AGCCACATCAAACGTCGACAATGAACCTGTGCTGGCCGACGGGGTCGACGAGGAACCCATCGAAAGCAACCGCAGGCTGTTCGAGGGCTGGCGGCTGACTGCAATCGTTGCGTTTGCAGCCGTATACGCCGCGTTCCACATGGCTGCGCTGAACGGTTTGTCCATTTCCAACTGGACCGGCGTAAGGCTTCCCTTGCTTCCCAACCTGCCGATGGAGACCTGGAACTTCCGCATGGTGCATATCGCCGGCGCGCTGCTGCTTGGCTTCTTGCTCTACGGCTCCGCTCCGTTTGGAGACCACGAGAAATCGCCTACGGCCAGACTGTCTAAGAGTGCGATGGCACTGCTCGTTCCTGCGCTGATTGCCATCGGTACGGCGCTTTATTTCGCGACGGTGATCGCAAGTGGCACCCTGCCTCAGATGGGTGGCCTGACGACATGGGCCTCGTTCCCGGGCACGCCGGTCTTTTCGCAGGAAATCTGGTACTTCGGCCTTCCGCTGCTTGTCGCCACCTTCGGCGGCATCGTCCTCGGCTGGTTCGAGCACCAGTCGCGCGCTCACTTCCGCGTCAGTGACATCGTGCTGGCACTTTCAGGGGTGGCCGTCGCCTGCTACCTCATCGCGATCTACGGGACCGCGGCGCGAAACTCGCTCGGAACGCCCTTTGTCCCGATCGGTGTGGCCTTTGCCGCAACCGCGGGATCCGCCCTGATTCTTGAACTGACGCGCCGCGTCGCGGGTTTGGCGCTGGTCATAATCACCGGCATCTTCCTGGTCTATACCTTCACAGCGCACCTCTTGCCCGGCATCCTCAGGGTCGATCAGCCGTACACCTGGCAGCGCTTCTTCGGGCACCTCTATTCGGACGCCGGAATTCTTGGCCCGACCACGGCCGTGTCCTCGACCTACATCATTCTCTTCATCATCTTCGCCGCGTTCCTTCAGGCCTCGAAGGTGGGCGATTACTTCGTGAACTTCGCCTTTGCAGCGGCAGGGCGCTCGCGCGGAGGCCCCGCCAAGGTCGCGATCTTCGCGAGCGGCCTGATGGGCATGATCAATGGCACCTCGGCGGGCAATGTCGTGTCCACCGGATCGCTCACCATCCCGCTGATGA
>CAZRNL010000244.1:4571-5018 GCA_964601395.1 uncultured Silicimonas sp.
GAAAAAGGTCGGCTATCACAAGAGAACCGCCGGCGCGGTCGAAGCCGCCGCGTCGACAGGTGGGCAGATCATGCCTCCGATCATGGGCGCCGGCGCCTTCATCATGGCCGAGATCACCGGGATTCCCTATACCGAGATCGCCATCGCGGCCATCATTCCGGCCGTCCTCTATTTTGTGTCCGTCTACTTCATGGTCGACTTCGAAGCCGCAAAACTGGGCATGAAGGGCATGCGCGAGGACGAGTTGCCGAAGTTCAACAAGATGGTCCGGCAGGTCTATCTGTTCATCCCGATCATCATTCTGATCGCGGCACTCTTCATGGGCTACTCGGTCATCCGCGCAGGCACGCTGGCCACGGTCGCCGCGGCGGTCGTGTCCTGGCTCACACCGCACCGCATGGGTCTGCGCGCCATCATCAAGGCCTTCGAGCTTGCCGGTATCATGTC
>CAZRNL010000245.1:0-4988 GCA_964601395.1 uncultured Silicimonas sp.
GCGCTGCTATGCCTCCTCCTCGCGCCTTGTCTCGGAGCCGAATCCGCAGCGCGACTTCGGCAACCCAATTGCGGAACACCACACCAGCTAGTCGGATCGCTAGCTGAATACGACTGCGGAACCGGTCGATAGACTCTTGCGGCAAGCCTCACGCAAGACCACGCACGAATAGGTTTCGATACCATACTTCTCCCAGAACTGATCCCCCTCACCTTGTGAGTCCGCTGCCTCCCATAAATCTTCTGACTGGGAATGGAGATGATCCGGGATGGCAAGTGCTGCAGCGAGGCGCTCCAGCTCTGCAAGCAACCTGGGCGCGGACCCGAGCATGCCCCCTGGCAGCTTCTTGTCATCGGCGAACAATACCTCAGGGAAGTCTTGCGGAAGATAGAACCCCTCCGCATCACTATGAACAATCAGGTGATCGAACGTGCGTGCAAACCGTGGCTGCTTCTGAAGAAGTCGCCGGAGTGGCCCAGGCTTCTTGCCCAGCACGTCGTCAAAGTACGACTCCAACAGAGGGTCATCGGAACTCTTGTCGTCGCCGGGTGGCGGCAAAGGCAGACCGGCATCCAAGTGCGCCGCAATGCGCCTCAAGTAGTGCAACCCTGAGTATCCGAACATCTGGGCGCTCCAGGTCTCGCATTCGATGGGCTCCACGTGCGGCGGCAGACCCGCTTCCTTCAGGACTCGCCCAACGAACGAGAAATACTCTTCAAACGCATCAGCCCCTTCAGGGTCATTGGCCCTGAGGTCAGCGATGAAACCCACCGATACATCCAGACCCACGACAAACCCTCCCCGTTCGACCAACAGTTGAACTTATCGGCGCGCACGCCGCTGTCTGGGCTCGGCACCTTACGGTTCACGCGCCCGCTCCGGACCTATGGACGCGGTGGTGCGCTCGGCCATCTCTTTGTCACAAGCTGATTGTGCCCGCAGCCAGTAGCCACTGGAGAGTTTGAAGAAACGGCAAAGACGCAGATCGGTATCGGTCGAGACAGTGCGCTTGCCGGCTACAACCTCGCCGACACGCTGAGCCGGAACGCCAATGTCTTCTGCCAGTCGATACTGGCTGATTCCCGTGGGCTTCAGCAACACCTCAGCCAGGAGCTCACCGAGGACAACGGAATTCAGCTTGCTCATCTGTCCCCCTCAGTGGCAATCCACAATCTCTACGTCTTCAGCGCCTGCGGTCGTCCATCAAAAACAGAGCCGCCATTGATCGTTGATGCGGTGCTGTATTGACCGGACCGACCACCCATCAGTGCCTCGAGTCTGTTGCCAGCGGGTTGACCGGGGAGTCCATACATGATGGTTAGCCCCCCGACTGCAACTGCGTCTACTCTGAAATTACGCCCTCAATCCATTCGATGTAGTGGCTCAAGCGGACGTTGCAAGCCGTTTGACCGTAGCGCCCGGGCCGGGCAGTCATGACGTGGCCTTGGACGACTTTCCAGGACGCCAGACCGGCCAGCAACCATTGATCCTCGATCTGCAACAGCGCAGGACCGCCACTGTCCCCGTTTCCAGGAACGCCCTCGAGCGGCAGGGCCGACAGTTGCTCGTCAAACACGTAGCAAAACCAGCGGCCATGGGCACTGGTGATCTTGTTGTACGCGCGACGAAGTTCTGTCCGATTGGGCCCACTGGGATCGTGCCCAGTGGCTCCCGTACCAGTCGCGCCCTTCCCCACGATCTTGACGATTTGGCCTGGCTCGTCGTCGCCCTTGTAGATTGCGACAGGGGCGACATCCGTCACGGGCTGGGTCAACTTCACCAGTGCGATGTCGTCCGATGAGGAAAGAAGCACCACAATCAAGATGGCCTCTCCACTGGCCATTGCCTGATCGACCAGTTGTTGTGGCAGGGTCTTGTACCCGGAATGCATCACGACGCGCTCAACGTTCCTGAACACCCCGTTGATGGCCACGCGCTTGAGTTCAGAATGCCCCGGGATCGTATGCGCGGCAGTGACTGCCCACTGGGGAGCAATCAGTACGCCATGCCCTTCACCGGGCATGTCAACGAGAGCAGGGAACTCAGAGGCGGCAATCCGATACATCGCGTCGTCAACGTCATCTCGAATGACAACGGCACTGGCGGTCGAGGACACCGCGAGGAGGAGCATGAGCAACAAGCATCGGGTCATGTGCGAGGCCTCGCGCTCCGGTTCAGCGACGGCGTGCGGCGCCGTCCGCTGCAACCGGTTGTTGGGCGGCATGTGACCAGCCAGGTGACCTTTGCAAGAATGTTGCGGCTTCATCGCAACCCAAGGCGGAGCAAGAGCGACGGCACAAGATCCGCCGGAGATGCCGAGACATCGAAGACTTCACCCAAGCTACCCTCTGGACTATTGAACAAGGCTTCCCGTTCTTCCGCGACCGTCCGCCGCTCAAACTCCTCCTCGTCAAGCGCGCGCGAAGACTGACGGCGCTGAATTCTGCGGAGGTTCTCGTCAAGCGGAAGAGTAAGGAGAAAACAACGGACTTCGGCGTCAGCCTCGATATCGAGAAGTCTGCGATGCAAATCCGCCAACTCCGTTGGCGTCCGCCAGATGTGGTTGATGACAAAGTGCTGATAGCCAAACCTTCGCTGATGCGCGACGAGCAGCGCGATCGTCGAGTGCAAGTACTCGATCTCGTCGGCTGGGGGTGGGTTCGCCGCGACGAGATGGTCGCCATCCAGCATCACGCATTGGTCGATGCTCTCGGCGAGCGATTCAGCGAGTGTTGACTTTCCTACTCCAAGCGGTCCGTTGAGCACTATGATCATGTGAGATTCACTTCGTCGATTTGCTCACGCCGCCCAACGCCGCATCAAGAGGCAGCGGCACGATCGAACATCAGGAAACACGATAGCCTCTCCCGGCTGCCCTCTTGAACGATCGAACGGACTCCCCCCGCGTCGCGACACGGCTTCGATGAGCCAGACTGAAGATGCTTGGCATCAGACACGGGATCACGAAGGGAGACCGCCATGCATGCTACGCCCGAATCCGCCACCGCCACCACCCTTCCTGTCGACCTCGCCATGGATGTCTTCAAACTCGGCTTCGCCAACGCCCAGGGCAGGATCATCAAGCGCGAACGCCTGCGTCGCAACCCCTTCGCCCGCCGGCTCGACAATGACACGCGGCTGCGCATCGACCTGATGAGCGAGTCGGCAGGAGAATCTTGGGTGTCCCCGATCTCGCATCTGTTTGGCGAGATCGACCTCCCGGCGTTCGATGGTCACTACGTCCACAGGGGTATGCAACTAACAAGACCCCATACTCTGTGTGGTTAGAAGTCAGGCGAGAAGTCCTCTGCCCCCCCCTACTGCCCTTGCCCTGCACGCGAGACGAAAGACCCTATGCTCTTGCGTGCTCCTCAGAATCCGGTGTCATGCGCATGGCGCCGTGCGGAACGGGCGAGTCTGCGGAGGTGATTGAATGAGGAAGGTGAGGAAGATTCCATATGTAATGTGTGGTGTGTGTAAGATGGCGCGCGTCGCTCGCCGACGCACTTCTGCGGGCGATCATGCATCATCAAATTGAAACGTGCGGTTCTGCTATTCAACAGTCGGACGATGATTCGGTTCCGGAAAGGGGTATCCGTATGCAAGGCAAGCAATCGATTCTTGGCTTTTCGTTCCCGGGCAGACGCCCGGCTCAGGCGGCGGCCCTAGTCCAGGTCGTGGTCGCGGCGACCCTTCTCGCCATGTTAAGTGCCTGTGCGAGCTTTGGCGACCCGCGCCTTGTCGAACCGACCGCAGGTGAGCCCAGTGGCTGGCTGTTGCTCAGCATGAGCGTTCGATACCAGAAGGACGATTTTCCGGTACCCTTTAATTTGCACAGGCTGGAATTTCGGGACATGGTCAGTGGCGCAGTAGGCGGCTCGTTCCTGTACACCGGCGATTTCAGTGAGCGCAGCCTGGCCAAGATGGATTTGGTCGAAGATGGCCTGCATGTTCGAGTTTTCGCCACTCGGTTGTCGCCAGGCGAGTACGAGATATCTAGTGGCTACATGGGCACCGATGTCGGCGTCGCCCACCATTGGATAGAGTCCAAAGCCGATTTGTCCATACCCTTCCAGGTTCGCGAGGGCGAGATTACCTACGTCGGCAACTTCGATGCCAGGGTTTTCGAGGGTCGCAATCGTCTGGGCATGAGAATTCGGGCCGGCGGTGCGTTCGTGGTCGGTGACCATTTCGACCGCGACCTGGATTTGGCCAAGGCCCGCCGTTCTGACCCCGGATTCGCGGAGGCGCCGGTCTTCCCTCAGGTGCCTCGCTTGACCGGCCTGGCCGGAGGGCTTTTCGTCTCCGATCAGGTTCTACCGGTGTCCGAAAGTCAGCCAAGAAGAGACGCTGTGCCGGCCAGCGACTGACGTTGATCTCGCCCGCGCTTTGCGACATGTCGCAGCAAGCACGGGGGATAGAGCCATCCAGAGTAATCGGGGACATCCATCATTCGCGCCCCCACGCCGAGCACCCGTTCGACAAGGCCGCCAGCCCGACGGGTAGATCAATTGAACGTGGACTTTGGCCGGTAGGGTCGCGGCTGCGCCCGAACTATCCAGAGACGTTCATGCGAGAAACGAGCGGAAACTTCTCAGGATGACGGATGGACTCGACGGACAAGTCCAGATCAAGGTCAGGCCAGTAGAGGTGAAGCAGGCTCGACCTCTCGACATGAAGGAGCTTTCTGATCGGCGCCTGACGAAACCAGGGAAACTCATCAAACGGGACGAAAAGCTCCTCGTCGCCCAGAAGCAGCCAGAAACCGTGCTGGCATACGTTCGTGACCTCAGGACCCGAAATGTCGCTGCCAAGCTGTGCGGATGTCGCGCTCATGACTCTCTACCAGGGCGAGGACTTGCCGGACCTGGCGCTCGCTCAGACCGAAATTCTGCGCCAATTCCACCTTCGGCTAAATCCATCAGGAGAATCATGGGTGTCCCCAATCTCCGTTTCGGATACAGGGTCGTGGTGCACGCCTGGATGCC
>CAZRNL010000246.1:0-4984 GCA_964601395.1 uncultured Silicimonas sp.
CATGCAGAACGACGTGGTGATGGAGGGCGGCGCATTCGCGGACTCCGGCAGTCCGCAACATTGCCGCGACCAGAATGCGCTCGGTAATGTTGCGCGGCTGGCACGGCGCTGCCGGGAGCTCGGCGTTCCGGTCATCCATGTCCACTTCATCGTGCCACCGGGGGCAAAAGGCCTGACGCTGAACGCGCCGCTCTTCGAAGGAGTGCTCGACAACTCGGCTCTTGTGCGCGGCACATGGGGCGCGGAAGCGGCACCCGGTGCGGAGGTGCAGGAGGGCGACCACGTCGTTGAAAAGATGCGCATGTCGGCCTGGGAGGGCACGAACCTGGAAACGATCCTGAAATCCGAGGCTCGTGACATTCTGATCGAAACGGGAGCATGGACCAATATGTCGATCGAGCATACCGCGCGAACAGGCGCCGACAAGGGCTATGTCATGGTGATACCGGAGGATGGCTGTTCGACGATGAACGCCGACTGGCACCGAGCCAGCATCGACTACGCCCTGCAGAACGTGGCGCTGGTCACGAAGACTGACGCTGTGATCTCTGCGCTGGCCTGAGTAGCCCACTCGAACGGCGAAGCCTGGATGCCGGTGTATGATCGGTCGGGGTAGCCATGCTGCACCAACGCATTCGCGCCGGAGATCGGCGCGCACCGGCTGTCCGTTAGTGCGCAGCAGTAGCGAGACCTCGGCGTGCTGGACAAGAGGTCTTTCCGCTGCCCGTCGGGCAATTTACACGCTGAAGGCCAGCCCGTTGAGACCGGCTGCGATTGCCCAGAACGGTGCGAAGACGGTGCCGACATTTCGCCCGTTGCGGGAGACCTTGGGATGGTGGCCCAGCAACGGCACACCGGCACGATTGGCATTCACCAGCGCGAACAAGGCCGCCATGATGCCAAAGACAAGATGCAGGGCATGGCGATCGGCCAACGGCAGCGTCAGCCCGTACATAACGCCAGCCGCCACGGCGATGAAGGCAAGTGCTCCTTGGCGTTGTTCGAACAGCAATAGAAACACGTAATCGACCCCGGCGGGGTGCTTGCCTTGAGGTGCTGCGGTGAGGGCCGCATCCAGCATAGCGATCTGCTCGTCGTGGGTGAGAGCCTTCGAAGGGCGCGGCACGCCGGGGGCAAACAAGGGCAGCACCCAGTTCACCACCAGGCGCGCCCACAGCGGGCGAAAGATCTCGACGGCATGAACTAGCGCGGGGGCGAGACACAGTAGCAGCCCGAGGGTGGAAACGAGAGAAGTCGACATTGACGATATTCCTTGGGCCTGAGAGTCGAGATGCATCGAAAGCCTGGCAACAACCGGCGCGGCCGGGCTTTAATCCTTCATTCGGCGGTCAGTTGCACGACGGCGCCGGTCCAGTCTTTGATGTGGTAGAGGTGCATGATGAGGCCATGCTCCAGGGTCACGATGTCGATCGACATGATCTCGAAGCTCTTGCCGGTCGCCGGGTTTTTCTCGTCTTCGCCATGCTTCGCTCTCCTACTTGCAGGTCCTGTTACCGACTGGTACGAATATCGGCAGCACATCGTCAAGATTTAAAATACCGAACAGTATAAAAATGAGCGATGCCTATCAAAGACCCGCACGCGGCAGGCCGAAGACCATGAACGCCGAGAAGGTTCTCGACGTTGCGATGACGGCTTATTGGCAGAGCGACCCCGCCGACGTGTCCGTCAATGCGATCTGCCAGATTGCGGGCATCTCAAAGCCCTCGCTTTACCGCGAATTCGGCAGCGAGGACGGCTTGTCGCGCGCGGCGCTTGACCGCTATGCCGAACAGGTGCTTTCGGAGATGTTCGTGATCCTGCAGGGCGAGAAGGGGCTGCGCGAGACGCTTGACGCGCTCATCGACTTCGCGAGCGACGATCCCCGGATGGAGACCGGCTGCCTGTTCTACAAGATGCGCGCGGGCAAGCATCGCCTCGGGCTCGAGACGCGCGCGCGCGTTGACGAGATCGATACGGCCGCACAGGCGGCCTATGCCGCTTTCCTGCAGTCCGCCCGGGATGCCGGGGACTGGCCCGATGGGCTGTCGGTCGAGGCCGGGGCGAAGTATCTCGGTGAACAGATCGCCCTTACCATCACCCAAAGGGCCTCGGGCGAGGATCCGGCCCGCATCCGCGAGATGCTGACTCTGGCTCTGTCGGTGTTCACCCGCCCATGACGGGATCGCCGCGCGCCCTAATGCCCGACTACCTGCGCCTTGTCGCCTTGTTCGGCATCGTCGTGGTCAATGTCCAGTACATCGCGTTTTCCGCGCTTGGCAGCTTTGCCGATCCGAGCGGCGAGACCCTGCGCGACGCCATCACCCTTTGGCTGGTGAAAGGGCTGGCGCTCTTGAAGACCTACGGGCTCTTTTCCTTCATGTTCGGCGTAGGCCTCGGGTTCCTGATGCGCTCGGCGTCGCGGCGCAGGCTGCCCTTTGCGCGCATCTACCGCAACCGGATGATCGGGCTCGCGATCCTCGGTATAGCCCATGGCTGCCTGTTCTTTCCCGGCGATATCCTGACGATTTACGCGGCGACGGGGTCCATCCTTTACCTGTTTCGGGAGTGGCCCGTGCGGCGCCTCGCGCAGATCGGCGCTGCACTGCTTGTTCTTCAAGCCCTCATCGCGCCAGTGCTGCTGCTGGTCGCGCCAGAGACGCCTCCCGACATCGTCGCGATGGAACGCGCGATCCTGACGGAAGGCGGATTCCTCGAGGCCGTCTTGTTCCGAAGCATAGGCTTCGCCTTTATCATGCCGTCTTTCCTCGTGATCCAAGGGATCGCGGCGCTCGGCTGGTTCTGCCTCGGGCTGGCTGCGGTGAAGTCCGGCATGATCGACGACGCCGGGCACCCGCTGTGGCGGCGCGCGCGGCGCTGGTGCCTCGGGCCGGGCGTGGTGCTGGGGCTTGCCGGTGCCGCGATCTGGCAATGGGGTCCGCCGGTCCCCGGTGTCGTATTGAACGTCGTCTCGGCGCCGGTCGCCACGCTTGGTTATCTCGGCCTGATCGCCGCAGTTTCGCGCCCGCCGGGGCCGATCATGGCAAAGGCGCTGGCCGCGGGCGGCTCAAGCCTGAGTATATACCTCGGCCAGTCGATCCTCCTTTCGACGATATTCTCAGGCTACGGTCTGGGTCTGTGGGGCGCACTCGACCGCTTAACCGCCGTTGCCATCGCCATCGCCGTGTCGGCGGCTCTGATCGGGGCACTTTCGACTTGGCGTTCCAAGTTTGCGCTCGGTCCCTTCGAGTGGGTCTTGCGACGGATCACCTATGCGCGATTCCTAGACTAGTGCCTGCCCGCGCACGGCATTCATTTTCTCACGCAGGACCGTGATGAAGACCGGGCGGTCATCAAACATCCAGTAATATGGTGATGCGGGCACCGATCGGCGCACATACGGTCGGATAAGTTTTAGGGTCTGGCCATGCCTCTGCCTTTAGGCAGTCCCCAAACGCCGCCGTCTTCCTGTCTTTGCGCGGGGTGGGGTGGCAGGACAGACGCCGTGTGCGTATGGTGTGCAGTGTGGGTCCGCTCCGGTAGAGGGCGCACCCGAGGAGATCGCTGAATGCCTTTGAACGCAGCCACCGCGGCGGCGCGTTTATCTTGTGCGCCCATGATGGATGGCATAGATTTATCTGAAATTTCAGACGCTTAAATAGTCCCGTGTGCAGCACATGTTCATGTTTCGATCGCGTTGTTTCGTGCTATGTCGCGCTTGCTATGACAGACTGGTTCATCCGCTGCCGGGCGACATTCTGCCTCGCTCGGCCCGAGATGGGATAGCAGCTGCGGTGAAGAAAAGGTGACCAAGGGCAACTCTGCGTCATGTCTATTCCGTTCACAGAATAGGAATCCACTACCGCCTATTTCTTCTTGTGCTCGCCCAGACTGGTCAAGGCTTTGCCCTTCGTGAAGTCGGTTGTCGCAACGACCTTTTCCTTCACTTTCTTCGGCTTCTTCACTTCTCGGTTGCCACGTTGCTTGTCACCCTTGGACATTTTGTTTCCTCCTGGTCCTGAGTTCTTTCCTTACGCAGTGATCGGTATCTGTTTCCTTCAACACTGTGGATTGGTGTCCTGGGGCTCCTGCCCACAGGACGCCGCCGATTACATCATTCCGCCCATTCCACCCATGTCGGATATTTCGCTGCCGGCCGCAGCCTTTTCAGGCTTCTGCGCAACCATGGCTTCGGTCGTGATCAACAACCCGGCAATGGACGCGGCGTTTTCGAGCGCGATCCGGACGACTTTCGTCGGATCGATGACACCGGCCTTCAGCATGTCGCCGTATTCCTCGGCCTGCGCGTCGAAACCGAAGCTCGGGCTGTCGTTCTCGATCACCTTGCCGACAACGACCGAACCGTCGACACCGGCATTTGCAGCAATCTGGCGCAGGGGTGCCTGGATCGCGCGGCGCACGATCTTGATGCCGGCATCCTGATCATTGTTCTCACCCTTCAGCGTCGCCAAGCTCTTTCCGGCATGAACCAGGGCCACGCCGCCACCGGGCACCACGCCTTCCTGAACCGCAGCGCGGGTGGCATTCAACGCATCATCGACACGATCTTTGCGCTCCTTCACCTCGATCTCGGTTGCCCCGCCAACCCGGATCACGGCAATGCCGCCGGCAAGCTTGGCCAGCCGTTCCTGCAGCTTCTCCTTGTCGTAGTCGGAAGTGCTGTCCTCGATCTGCGCCCGGATCTGCGTGACGCGTGAGGCGATCGCGTCCTTGTCGCCGGCCCCGTCGATGATCGTCGTGTCATCCTTGGTGATCGCGACCTTCTTCGCCGTGCCGAGCATGTCCATGGTGACATTTTCCAGCTTGGTGCCCATCTCTATGGAAATCACCTGACCGCCCGTCAGCACGGCAATGTCTTCCATCATCGCCTTGCGACGGTCTCCGAAGCCGGGGGCCTTGACGGCCGCAACCTTCAGGCCGCCGCGGAGCTTGTTGACGACCAAGGTCGCCAGCGCCTCGCCCT
>CAZRNL010000247.1:0-4975 GCA_964601395.1 uncultured Silicimonas sp.
GCAGGCCTCGCTGGGCGGTATCCGCGAAATGGGCGGCGTTCCCGATCTTCTGTTCGTGATCGACGTGGGCAAGGAAAGCCTTGCGATCCTCGAAGCCCAGAAGCTGGGAATTCCGGTCGTGGGCGTGGTCGACACCAACTGCTCGCCAGCGGGTGTGGACTACATCATCCCCGGCAACGACGACGCCGCCCGCGCGATCCAGCTTTACTGCGATCTGGTCAGCCGCGCGGCGCTTGACGGCATGAGCGCACAGCTCGGCGCCGCCGGTGTCGATGTCGGTGCGCTCGAGCACGCCGCTGAAGAAGGCCTGGGCGACGACGCGGCCGTCGAGGCCGGACTGGCGGAGCCCGATGCCGAAGCTGAGGTCGAGAAGGCCGAATAGGCCTTCGACACATTTCTGATACCGGGCGCGAACACACTCGCGCCCGGACCCGTTTCCGATAGATTGAGGAGAGCCACGATGGCAATCACCGCAGCAATGGTGAAGGAACTGCGCGATACGACCGGCGCAGGCATGATGGACGCCAAGAAGGCGTTGACCGAAACCGACGGCGACATGGACGCGGCCATCGACTGGCTGCGCACCAAGGGTCTGGCGAAGGCCGACAAGAAGGCCGGCCGCACCGCCGCCGAAGGACTGGTCGCGGTCAAGACCAAGGATGGCACCGGAGTTGCCGTCGAGGTCAACTCCGAGACCGACTTCGTCGCCAAGAACGAAGATTTTCAGCGCATGGTCGCCGGCTTTGCCGCTGCCGCCGTCGGCGTGGCCGACATCGAGGCCCTGAAAGCGACATCGATTGGCGGCAAGCCGGCCAGCGAAGTGCTGACCGACGCCATCGCCAAGATCGGAGAAAACATGCAGTTGCGCCGCATGGCGAAGATCACCGGCGAGAACGTTGTGTCCTACGTCCATAACGCCGCAACCGACGGCATGGGCCGGATTGGCGTCCTGGTAGCCTTCTCCGGTGCCGACGCAGCAACGGCCCGTCAGGTCGCCATGCATATCGCCGCCGTCAACCCTGCAGCATTGTCGGAAGCCGACATGGACCCTGCGGTGGTCGAGAAGGAAAAGCAGATCCAGATGGACATCGCCCGTGAGAGCGGCAAGCCGGAAGCGGTCATTGAGAAAATGATCGAAGGCCGGATGAAGAAGTACGTCGCGGAATCGACGCTTCTCAGCCAGGCCTTTGTGGTGAACCCCGACTTGTCGGTCGGTGCCGCGGCGAAGGAAGCCGGCATCGAGATCACTGGCTTTGTGCGCCTCGAAGTGGGCGAGGGGATCGAGAAGAAGGAAGAAGACTTCGCCGCCGAAGTCGCCAAGGTCGCCCAGGGCTGACCTGGGAAAAAAAGGCGGTGCTGCACGAAGCAGCACCGCAGAACTTACGCACCTGGACGCCTCCAAATGGGGATGAGGAATGGGCGTCCAACTCACACAGTCAAAAAAATGCCGACTGTCAGCTGTACTATTCAGCATCAAGCCGGCACCCGGTTACCCGGTACTCCCAGGGCTCACCCAAAATAATGGGTTGACGAAGAGAGCTGGTTCCTGGCCAAAGCCATCACTCACGGAACGCTATTCTTATCTGAAAAAGAGTGACGTTGGGGAAGGTATGGTATTCCTTACCGCGGGTCAGCGTGAGACAGCTCGGTATCGACAAGAAAAATCTGGTTGTGAAGCGACGCTTTCACCACCGCCTGCGCTGTCGTTTCGACGTTCAGAGCGTCGCGGGCTTTCTTGAGGTGCTTCTCGACGGTGGCGACAGTCAGACCCATGATCGTGGCGATATCTGCGGTCGTCTTTCCGTCGCCGACCCATTCCAGAACCTGGCGCTGACGAAGCGACAACCGCTTGTTCAGGTTCGGCAATGGAAGTGACGCGAACTTTAGATGAGCTGCCTGATTCAAAACATTGATTTCGTTGCAGTACCTTGCCCAAATCTGCTCGACGTCGCATTGATCCAGACCTCGGCGCGCGCAAAGCCCGATGGCGCCCTTGTTGCGTGTGACCGCATCCCGGAAGGAAATCGTGTATCCGGCCGTGACGCCGTGCTCATTGTTGAACGCGATGACTTCCTTCTGTCGTTCGTCTAAGCCCAGCTTGCTATCGGCAATATAGGCCCATGACATGGCGCCGACGTTCTGCCGTGCCCATTCCATCATCGGCGCGCACAGATACATTTCCTTGCCGATATAGCCGTCAAGATAGGCTTCGGCATGGTTTGAAAGGACCAACATATCTTCCGGGCTGCCGAGTCCATGCGCGGTATGATAGCGGGTGAAGCCGTAGAACAAACGATCGAAATCAAATCGTTCCATTGTTGTCGTCAGCACTGCCCACGCGGTTTCAACCGTTTGGGCCTGGAACAGTTTACCCAATGCTTCGACGACAAAGTCTGATGAAGAACCGGCGGCCATTTTCCGGCGGAAGACGCTGACATCAGACATCTGAACATCCAACTTTCTGATCGTTACACATTGTTTTCAGGCAGAATCTCGCCAGCATTCCATCTCAACGATAGGCGGATTTCAGATCTACATAAGGGGAATGTATGAGAAAATGACGCAATCGTGATAGCGGCATTCAGGTCTCTCAGTTCGGAATAATTAGGTTCAAAATCAAAAGGATGTGGGCAGTACTTGAGAGCCATAGTCAGAGTCGGCTCGATATTTAGTTAACATAATACTGATTATACGACTCTCGGATCGCTGTTCAGCGCCGCGCCCCTGCCAGCAGCCCGGCCAGAAATGCCTCGATCAGCGGAATGGCTGTGGAAGTCGTGGTTGTCCTCGCCTGCTCTGCCGAGGCCCCCGCCACTGCGGCAGCCCGCAGGTCTCGCCGGCGATAGGCGCGCTGCGACATAAGCAACAGCACACCTCCGAGTACGACCAGAACTCCGCTGACCACTAAGGCTGCGAATAACGGGTCACGGTACGACGCCAGCCAGATCCAGCAGGCTATGGACAGGAACACTATTCCGACCAGAATCAGAAAGCCCCCCGCGACAGCCATTGCGGAACGCCGGACGACGTTTCGAGCTTCGATCCTCAACCCGGTGAGAAGGCCCGTGAACATCCAGTCAGCCGCGCGATCGCATGAGCATTCCCAGGATAAAACCTGCACCTGCCGCGACACCTAGAGCCGCGAGAGGATTGTCCTGTACGGATGTGCCCACCTGTCGACCATAGGATTCGGCCTGAGCGCGCAGCGCGTCGACCTGCTCCTGACCGGTTTCGCGCAAATGATGGCTCGTGTCTTTCACACCCTCGGACGCACGCCGCGCCTCGGCCTTGCCGACCTCGCCAATAGTCTTGGCAAGCTGCTGCATGTCGCTCTTCATGACTTCCATCATCGCATAGATATCTTCGAGACCGGGATCGCTCGCGGCCTTGCCGGTGTCCTTCGATGCGGTTTTCGTCGGCTGAACCATATTAGCCTCCGTTGGTCTGATTCAGACCTTAACGGAGTCGAGGCGGGATTTGTTCCTGAAAAATTGACGCACTACCCAGACAAGGGGCCGCACCCCCTACCCCAGCGCATACCCGGAACCGCGAACCGTCCTGATCGGATCGTTTCCACCATCGCGGCAAAGCGCTTTTCGAAGCCTTCCGATGTGGACGTCAACGGTGCGTGTATCGACATAGATGTCCCGGCCCCAGACACGGTCAAGAAGCTGCTCGCGAGACCAGACGCGGCCCGGCTTCTCCATGAACGTGGACAGCAGGCGGAACTCCGTCGGTCCCAGCTTGATTTCCATGTCCTTGCGGGTGACGCGGTGGGTTTCGGAATCGAGAGATATGTCGTCGAACTCCAGACGTTCGCCCACGGTCGCCGGACGCACGCGGCGCAACTGGGTCCGCACCCGGGCCATCAACTCGATCACCGAATAGGGCTTGATGACATAGTCGTCAGCACCTGTTTCCAGTCCCCTCACCCGGTCCGCCTCCTCACTACGCGCGGTCAGCATGATGATCGGGATGCCCCGCGTCCCGGCATTGGTCTTCAGGCGGCGGCAGACCTCGATCCCGGAAACCCCCGGCAGCATCCAGTCCAGGATGATGACATCGGGGTTGAACTCCTCGACCAGCATGAGCGCCTCGTCGCCATTCTCCGCCCGCGAGACCCCGAAGCCTTCGGCCTCCAGATTATAGGCCAGAACCTCGCGCTGGGCGGGTTCATCCTCGACAACCAGAACGCTTGGATGCGTGGCTGACATGAATTTCAGGCTCCCTCACCTATAAACGATGTCTGGTCCTGCTTCGGCCGGGCTTCCTCAGGCATCGCGCCAGTGACAAGATAGACGACTTGCTCGGCGATTGAAGTGACGTGATCACCCATCCGTTCGACGTTCTTGGCAATGAAATGCAGATGCATGCAGGGCGTGATGTTGCGCGGATCTTCCATCATGTGGGTCAGGAGCTCGCGGAACAGCGCGTTGTAAAGCTGGTCAACGTCTTCGTCGCGCAAGATAATTTCAGCCGCTAGCTTGGCGTCGCGTTGGATATAGGCGTCAAGCGCGTCCTTCAACATCATCTGCACCTCGCGCGCCATCCGGCGGATCGAGATGGATGCCCCGTGCATCGCGCTGCTTTCGGCCAGGACCGTGGTCCGCTTCGCCATGTTCTTGGCATAGTCGCCACAACGCTCCAGGTTGGCGCTGATCTTGATGACGGTCAGAACCGTGCGCAGGTCGCCCGCCGTCGGAGCGCGTAGCGCAATTACACGTGTGGCTTCCTCAGAAAGCTGTTCCTCGAGCAGGTCGATCTGCTTGTCGCCGGCACGGACCATCTCGGCCAGTTCGATATCCCGTGTCTCAAGCGAACGCGCACCTTCGACTATGGCAGTCTCGACGAGGCCGCCCATCTTCATCAGCATGGCCTGGATCGCCTCGAGATCGCGATCGAAGGCGGAAGCGATGTGTTGTTCTTGCATGTGATCTCTCCTAGCCGATCCGGCCGGTGATATAGCTTTCGGTGC
>CAZRNL010000248.1:0-4975 GCA_964601395.1 uncultured Silicimonas sp.
ATGATCGTCGCCGTGCAGGCCACGGGACGCACCGTGATGTTGATCGGGCCTTTTGTCTTCAACCCGCCCTGAAGCATGTGGTGGTCGATGATCTCGGTCAGGTTCGCGTTGTTGATGCCGGCGGGCAGCTCGGCCGCGTTGTTGGTATCGACCACGACGCAGGTGTCGGCGGCGCTGACGTCTTCCAGGTATTCCGGCTTGTCGAGATTCCAGCGCTTGAGAACGAACAGCGCCTCCGAGTTCGGTTCGCCGAGAAGGCGGGGCTCGGCGGGGGTGCCGCGGCACGCGGTCAGATACCAGGCCCAGATGATCGGGGAGCCGGTGGAATCGGTGTCGGGCGACTTGTGGCCGAAGACTTTGATGGTCATGGAACGGGATACTCTGGTTGGGTGCTTCGCTTGCGCGCTCTCTTAGCGGGTCGCCTGCCGCTTGTCACCCGGATCGCCGTCGCCGTAAGGTCGCAGCCGGAGAGCAGGGGCAAGATGCGCGAAACCGAACTCTACGCGCCGGTGAAGGCGTTTCTCGAAAGGCAGGGCTATGAGGTCAAGGCCGAGGTCGGGCCGGCCGATGTCGTGGCCTGCCGCGAGGGCGAAGATCCGGTGGTGATCGAGCTGAAGACGGGTTTCTCGCTGACGCTGGTGCATCAGGCGGTGGCGCGGCAGGCGATCACCGATGCGGTCTATCTGGCGGTGCCGCGCGGCAAGGGACGACCGTTCCTGGCCTCGCTGAAGAACATGACAACGCTGTGCCGAAGGCTGGGTCTCGGCCTGATCACGGTTCGGATGACCGATGCGCTGGTCGAAGTGCATTGCGATCCCGCACCCTACCGCCCGCGGCAATCGAAGCCCCGGAAGGACAGGTTGTTGCGCGAGTTCGCCAAACGGGCGGGCGATCCGAACACCGGGGGCACGCGGGGTGGGATCGTGACGGCCTACCGGCAGGACGCGGTCAGGTGCGCGGTGCATCTGGCGAGCGACGGTCCGTGCAAGGGGGCCGAGGTGGCACGGGCCACAGGTGTCGCGCGGGCGACGCGGATGATGGCGGACAATCACTACGGCTGGTTCGAACGTGTCGGGAAAGGCGTCTACAGCCTGACCGACGCGGGCCTAGCTGCCCTGACGGAGGGCTGAGGCATGGAGTGGCGCGCCGAAGGACTGCTGTTGAGCCAGCGCCGCCACGGCGAGACCGCGGCGATCATCGAAGTCTTCACCGAGGCGCACGGCCGTCATGCGGGGATCGTGCGGGGCGGGGCCAGCCGCAAGACCGCGCCCCTGTTGCAGCCGGGAGCGCAACTGGATCTGACCTGGCGCGCCCGGCTGGAGGATCACCTGGGGGTTTTCACGGTCGAACCCGTCAAGAGCCGCGCCGGGGTCCTGATGGAGGACCGGCTTCTGCTGGCGGGGCTGAATGCGCTTACGGGGCTACTGATTTTCGCCCTGCCCGAGCGGGAAGCGCATCCCGCGCTGTATTCCCGCACGCTGGCGGTGCTGGACATGATGGAGGAGGGGCCTTTCTGGACGCTGGCCTACCTGCGCTGGGAGATGGCGCTGCTCGAGGACCTCGGCTTCGGGCTGGACCTGTCGAGCTGCGCCGCCACAGGAGCGACCGAAGGTCTGGCCTATGTCTCGCCCAGAACCGGTCGGGCGGTGTCGGCCAGCGGCGCGGGCGCTTGGGCGGAACGGCTGCTGCCGCTCTCGCCCGCGCTGGTCGGCGCCGGCGACGGATCGGTGCGGGAGGTGTCGGAGGGATTGCGCGTCACCGGCCATTTCCTCGAGACGCAGCTTGCTCCGGCACTGGGGAACAAGCCTGTGCCTGCCGCAAGGCACCGCCTGATCGACCTGATCGCCCGCGACGCCTGAGCCGGTCAGGGTTGCGCGCGAAACACCATGACGCCGCCATCTGCACCGGTCAGCGTCAGGACGCCGTCTTCGGCACTGGCCGTTGTCATCGCCGCGAGCGCGTCGAAGAACGCCTGTTCGGCATCGAGGTCGGGGCAGGCCATCCGGGTGGCTCCGATCGGGCCGGGGCCGAAGGCCGGGTAGGGTTCGGCAAGCGCGCCGAACCAGCGGTTGCACGGAGCCTGGCCCGCGATGCGCCCCGGCTCGGGAAAGGCAATCGTGGCGGTTTCCCGGAAGGGCTGGCCGTCGATCGACTCCAGCCGGTAGATGGACGTCAGGTCGGCGTAGCCGGTGACGGAGTCAGCGGCGCAGGCGGGCAGCGCAGCGACGAGAAGCACAAGCGATAGTCTCATGTCATGCCTTCCTGTTTTTCATCAGCCAAAGCGCCGTCTCCGCGACGCTGTCGCGGGTATCGCGCGGCTCAATGCCTAGCACGTTTCGCATCCGTGTGTTGTCAGCCTTGGTGACGCGGCCGAGTTCGGGGAGGATTCCCCGGATGGAAGAGTCGAAAATGCCCAGGAACCGCATGAAGAGATCCGGCGCGACGCGGGTTGGCGGCTTCGCGCCGGGCACCGTTGCCTTGATGATCCGCGAAAGTTCCTCGAACCACAAGAACCGGTCAAAGATCAGGTGACGACCGGCTTCGGTGCCGGGAACGTCGATTGCCCTGACATGCGCTTCGGCCACATCGCGGACGTCGCAGCAAGCGAAGCCGAGGCGGGGCAGCATTGGATCCTTGCCTTGCAGGACACGTTCGATCAGCGCCACGGAAGTTCCGAAAGTCGAATCGAGCGGCGGACCCAGAACGAGGCAGGGGTTGATGATCGCCAGCCGCATCTCGGGGGCCTCGGACCGGACGAAGTTCCACGCCGCCTGTTCGGCGAGCGTCTTGGACAGGGAATAGGCCGAGATACCGGGCTTGTCGGGATCGCTCCAGTCGGTCTCGTCGAAGGTTTCCTTCGTTTCGGCGGATCCCATGATCGCCGCCGACGACGATGTCGCAACGACGTTGCGAACGCCCGCGGCATGGGCCGACCGAAGCGCGCGCAACATCCCGTCGACGGCGGGGCGGATCAGGTCGTCGGGGTTCTTCGGAGGACTGATCGGGAAGGGAGACGCGGTATGCATCAGGACGTCGACGCCCTGCATCGCCTCGGACCAGCCGTCGTCGCTGTTCAGATCCAGCGCGACGGTTCGGTAGCGCTCCAGGGCGGTCGGGTCCTTGAGCGCCGGTGCCAGCGCCGACCGCATTTCCGTGTCGCGCGAAACGGACCGAGCCGATCCGATGACCGTATGACCCGCGTCAAGCAGGCAGAGAACGATGTGCTTGCCGATGTATCCGGTCGCGCCGGTGACGAGAATTGTGCGTGCCATAATGCCCTCTTATGAACTGAACCGTTTTGTTTACGATTTGCTGGTCACGTTGGATCAGATTGCCGTTGCGGGCAAGCTGGCCACCGCCGACGAAATGCGTCGTTTCCGGCCTTCGAGGTCGGTAAACTGCGGGACAGGCCGGTTGGGGACGTTGCAGGACGGAAGTCATGATCGCCCCTCGTGCACCAGTCTATCTGTCGCATTCGCCGACGCCCTCGATTTCATCCTTCGCCTTTCTCGCGTCGCTGGAAGCAGGCGTGCGCGGCGTGCTTCTGTCGGTGATGCCGCTGGCGATCTACCGGGAGTTCGGGGATGCCGCGATGGTCAGCCGGATCTATTTCCTGGTGGGCATCGGCTCGATGGTCGCGGGGCTTCTGGTGCCCTGGGGCACGCGCTACATTCCCCGGCGCTGGATGACCACGCTTGGCGCGCTGATGTACCTTGTCGCCATGGTGCTGGCGCTGATCGGCGGACCGCTGGGCCTGACGCTGTCGCTGCTGGCGAACGCTGTCGCGACGCTCACGCTTTGGGTTTGCCTCAATGCCTATCTTCTCGACTACTTCGTGCGGGCCGAGATTGGCCGAACCGAGTCGCTTCGAATGTTCTACAGCGCGGCGATGTGGGCGGCGGGGCCGGTGGCGGGAATCTGGCTGCTGGACCTCTGGTATCCGGCACCCTTCCTGCTGGCAGGCGGCTTCGCCGTGGCGATCCTCGTGGCCTTCTGGCGGCTGAGGCTTGGCGACGGCAAGGAGATCCGACGCGCGCGCGGTCCTGCGGTCAACCCGCTTGCCTATCTCGGCCGGTTCGCCGCGCAGCCCCGGCTTCTGTCCGGTTGGACCTTTGCGGTGATCCGAAGCTGCGGCTGGTGGGTCTATGTCGTCTACCTGCCGATCTTCTGCATCGAGAACGGGCTGGGGGAGCGGCTGGGCGGTACGCTTCTGAGCGTCACGAACCTGCTTCTGTTCTTTGCGCCCCTGATCCTGCAGGTCGTGCAGCGCACCTCGGTCCGGGCGGCGGTGCGGCTGGGGTTCGGGATCGTGACGATAGCCTTTGTCGCGGCCACCTTCGTACCGTCACCGGAAGTCGCGGTGGCGTTGATCTTCGTCGGCGCCGCCGCGCTGATCCTTCTGGACGTGGCGGGCAGTCTGCCGTTCCTCATGGCGGTGAAACCGTCCGAACGGACCGAGATGGCGGCGGTCTATTCAAGCTATCGCGACGTGAGCGGTTTCATGACGCCCGGTGTCGCGTGGCTGGTGTTGCTCGTGTCGCCCGTGGCGGGGGGGTTCGCCGCCTGCGGCGTGGCGACGGCAGCGGCATGGATGCTGGCCTCGACGGTGCATCCGAGGCTGGGGAGCCTCAGGAAAAGCTCCGTCGCGCAATGACGCCCGGCTATCCGAGGAGTCTTCTCGCAATCACCTGTGCCTGAATCTCCGCGTGCGGCGGAGGAAAACGTCCACCGGACGTTTCCTGACATCGGCTATCCGAGAAGCCTGCGGGCGATGACTTGCGCCTGGATCTCCGCCGCACCCTCGAAGATGTTCAGGATGCGGGCGTCGCAGAGGATCCGGCTGATGCCGTATTCCAGTGCGAAGCCGTTGCCGCCGTGGATCTGGAGGCCGTTGTCGGCGCAGGCCCAGGCGATGCGCGCACCGAGCAGCTTGGCCATGCCGGCCTCGAGGTCGCAGCGGCGTTCGGCGTCCTTT
>CAZRNL010000249.1:0-976 GCA_964601395.1 uncultured Silicimonas sp.
TCGACGAGGATCTCCGCCATCCTGATGACGTTCTTCGCCTTGTTGCGGTAGAGTCCTATGGTCTTGATGTGCTGGATCAGACCCTCTTCGCCGAGGGCCAGCATCTTCTCGGGCGTGTCCGCGATCCCGAACAGGCCGCGAGTGGCCTTGTTGACCCCGGCGTCGGTCGCCTGGGCGGACAGCGTGACGGCGACAAGAAGCGTGTAGGCATTCAAATGCTCCAGCTCACCCTTCGGCTCGGCCTCCGCCTCGCGGAAGCGCGTGAAGATCTCGTGGATTACGGAGTACGGAAGCTGTTTTGCCATGCCGGCTTTTCTGGCGGAAGCAGCACGAGGCGGCAAGGTGATTGTCCCACAAGCACGGATGTGGACTTGGCCCAAACCTCCAGTGCGAAACCGCGAGGAGGGGTGGAGACTCTGCATTTTTGCAGAAAATTCGAGCAATTTCATCCGCTTTGTGTCTAGAGTGAGACGTCTCGCCAGTCGGGACCCAATAAAAAAAGGAGGGAACAGTGTCAAAGATCGTCTTGGGATACGATGAGAGCAAGAGTGCGAGTCACGCGCTGGAGTTTGCCGGATCACTTGCAAAGTCGAGTGGCAGTCAGATCGTCGTCGTGCATGTTCTTGAATGGTCGCCTTATTCTTTTCTGACGCCGGAAGAACTTGAAGAGCGTCACAAGCGCAGGATCGAAGAACTGGAGCGAGCGGACAAGGCATTGCTTGCGCCCGCCAAATCCAGGCTTGAAGAGATGGGCGCAACGGTCACCACGGTCATGAAATACGGCCACATCGTCGAGACCCTCGTGAAGGTGATCAAGGATGAAGGCGCAAGCCAGATCATCATAGGGCGGACCGGACATTCCTCGATGTCGTCGCGGTTGTTCGGGTCGGTTGCCGGCAGTCTGGCGCAGGTTTCGCCCGTGTCGGTCACGATCGTGCCATGAGAAGCAAGGGACAGAGATCCATGAGACATCACA
>CAZRNL010000249.1:986-4954 GCA_964601395.1 uncultured Silicimonas sp.
CGCCTCTCCTGGCCGGGGGCGCGCTTTTCGCCGCCGCACCGGTCATGGCACAAAGCATTGACGAGAAGGTCAACGAGGTGTTCGCGAGTTCCACCGGTTGGTTCGTGAACCTGATATTCAGCCCGTTTCCGGGGACAACGTTCCCCTGGATCGTCGCGTGGCTGGTGGTGGCGGCGACTGTCTTCACAGTCTACTTCGGTTTGATCCAGTTTCGAGCATTTCCGCATTCGATCGCGCTGGTGCGCGGGGACTACTCCGACCCGAACGATGCCGGCGAGGTCAGCCACTTTCAGGCGCTCGCGACAGCGCTTTCCGGCACCGTAGGACTGGGAAACATCGCGGGCGTTGCGGTTGCGATAGGAATAGGCGGACCGGGAGCCACGTTCTGGATGATCCTTGCCGGTCTGATGGGCATGGCATCGAAGTTCACCGAGTGTACCCTGGGTGTCAAATACCGCAACGAATACGCGGACGGAACCGTGTCCGGCGGTCCGATGTATTACCTGACCAAGGGGTTCGACGAGCGCGGCCTTCCTGCGGGCAGGTTCCTGGCTGTCATGTTCTCGATCTTCTGCATCCTCGGCGCGCTGGGCGGCGGGAACATGTTCCAGTCCAACCAGGCGCACGCCCAGTTGTCGAACGTCCTGGGGGCCTATCCCGGCTGGATCACTGGTGTCATCTTCGCGGTAATCGTTTTCGCGGTAATCGTAGGCGGTTTGAAGTCCATTGCCCGCGTGACCGAGAAGGTCGTGCCGATCATGGGTGTGATCTATGTCGGTGCCGCCTTGATCATCATCCTGATGAACTTCGACAAGATCGGCTGGGCCTTTGGCCAGATTTTCGAGGGGGCGTTCACAGGACTTGGAGTTGCGGGCGGTTTCGTCGGTGCGTTGATCCAGGGCTTCAAGCGGGCGGCTTTCTCGAACGAGGCAGGCGTCGGTTCGGCGGCGATCGCGCACTCGGCTGTCAGGACGAAAGAGCCGATCACCGAGGGCTTCGTGTCGCTTCTTGAGCCATTCATCGACACGGTCGTGATCTGCACCATGACGGCGCTGGTCATCATCATCACGCAACAACTGGTCGCCGATCCCGTGACGGGACTTTACCTTCTGAACGAAGCCGGCACGGCAATTCAGACGGTCGACGGCAACACCGGCGTGGCGCTGACTTCGGCGGCATTCTCGTCGTCTTTCGGCTGGTTCCGGTACGTGCTGGCTATCGCGGTGATCCTCTTCGCCTTCTCGACGATGATCTCGTGGTCCTACTATGGCCTCAAGGCGTGGACCTTCCTCTTCGGCGAAGGCAAGACCACAGAGATCGTCTTCAAGGTGATCTTCTGCATCTTCGTCGTGATCGGTGCCGCGGCCAACCTCGGTCCGGTCATCGACTTCTCGGATGCCGCCATCTTCGCCATGGCGGTCGTGAACATCATCGGACTCTATTTCCTGATGCCGATCGTGAAGCGCGAACTCAACAGCTACATGGCGCGTCTTAAGTCGGGCGAGATCAAGAAGTTCGTTTAACCGGGCCAGAAGATAAGCATGAAAGGGCCGCCCGCTGCGGGCGGCCCTTTTCCTTTGCGCAGGTTCCGGGTCGCTTCGGTCTGGCGGCTAGACTAGATCCGGTTCAGAATGATGAGGGCCGAGCGATGAACGACATGAGCGAGAGCGACACAGGATATCACTACCAGCTGATGCGCCGCGCCATCGATTTGATCGATAGCGATGACGGGCGGTCGAAGACACTGGAAGAGATCGCCGATGAAATGCACATGAGTCCCGCGCATTTCCAGCGCATCTTCAGCCGCTGGGCGGGGGTCAGCCCGAAGCGCTATCAGCAATGGCTGGCGCTGGACCATGCCAAGCAACTGCTGGCGACACGACACACAACGCTGGAGACCGCGGACCGGGTCGGCCTGTCGGGATCGGGTCGGCTGCACGACCTGTTCCTGCGCTGGGAGGCGATGAGCCCCGGCGATTTCGCCAAGGGCGGCGAGGGGCTCGAGATTCTCTGGGGCTGGTTCGAAAGTCCCTTCGGGCCGGCGCTGATCATGGGAACGGGCAAGGGCATCTGCGGGATCGGCTTCGCGGCCGAGGCCGGGGCCGAGGCAACCATGGCCGACATGCTGTCGCGCTGGCCGAGGGCGCGGTTCACCGAAGATCCCGGCGCGCTCGCCCCGCTCGCGGCGCAGGCATTTCCACGCGAAGGCTCGAACAATGAGCCTGCGACGCTGTTCCTGATCGGCGCGCCCTTCCAGATCAAGGTCTGGGAAGCGCTGATGCGAATTCCCACCGGCCATGTGACGACCTATTCCGACATCGCCCGCCTGATCGGCCATCCCAACGCCGTGCGAGCCGTCGGAACTGCAGTCGGGCGCAACCCGATCTCGTGGCTGATCCCGTGCCATCGGGCGATGCGCAAGTCCGGTGGTCTTGGCGGGTATCACTGGGGACTGCCGGTCAAGCGCGCCATGCTGGCGTGGGAATCGGCGGAGACGGCCTGATATTCGATAACAGAAGGCTGATCTTGCCTAGCGCCCGGACTTCGGCACATCTTTGCTCATGCCCGCTGGTATGCCGGAACTCTTGGTGTATCAGCGACGTTGGAGATGTTGCACACTGCAAAGGGAACCCCCATGCGACTTAAAAACAAGACGATGATCCTCGGCGCGGCAAGCCTTCTGGCGCTGACCGCGTGTTCCGATCCTTCACAATACCCCGGCACCGAAGGCGACCGTACGCGCCAGGGCGCGATCGCGGGTGCGGCCCTTGGCGGACTTCTGGGCGCTACCCGGGAAAGCGGAAGCGACCGCTTCCGTAACGCGGCTGTGGGCGCTGCCATCGGTGCTGCGGCTGGCGGTGCAATCGGCTACTCGCTTGACCAGCAGGCCGCCGAGCTGCGCAACGATTTCGGTAACAGTCAGATCGGTGTGATCAGGCAGGGCAACGACCTGATCGTCCGGATGCCGGAAGGTATTCTGTTCGCGACTGACAGCGCGTCGTTGAACCCGCAGCTGCGGTCCGACCTGTTCATTCTCTCCGAGAGCCTGAACAAGTATCCGGCTTCGACAGTCACTGTCGTGGGCCATACCGACAACACCGGAACAGCGGCCTACAACCAAGACCTGTCCGAGCGGCGCGCAATGGCCGTGACGTCGGTCCTGCGTTCGGGCGGCGTTGCCGAATCGCGCGTTCGCGTCGTGGGTGCGGGCGAAAGCCAGCCGATCGCGTCGAACCAGACAGCCGCCGGCCGGGCTCAGAACCGCCGTGTGGACATCACCATCACGCCGAACCGCTAAGGTTCCGGGAAGACGGGAAAACGGCGGGCATGGGCCCGCCGTTTTTGTTTGCGGACGCGACCGCCACTCAGCGCATCGGTCAACAGCTTCGCGCCGCTGCGCGTTCCGGACGCCTCCGGCGGGAGTATCTTGAAAAAGAAGAAGCGGAAACGAAACAGGGAGCGCGAAGCCCCCTGTTCCAGTGTTCCGCGCGTTGGCGCCGAGGTCAGTCCGCCGTCAGAAGCGGCGGCTTTTTCGACGCGATCCGCTTGGTCGCCTGTTCTATCCTCAGATCCAGCTTGCCGTCCTTGACGCCGACCTTGACGATCCCGCCGCCGGTCAGCTTGCCGAAGAGCAGTTCCTCGGCCAAGGGCTTCTTGATTTCTTCCTGGATCACGCGGCCCAGCGGACGCGCGCCCATCTTTTCGTCGTAGCCCTTGTTGCCCAGCCATTCGGCGGCCGGACGGGTCAGTTCGATGTGCACGCCGCGGTCCATCAGCTGGGCCTCGAGTTGCAAAACGAATTTCTCGACCACTTGCAGTATCACCTCTTTCGGCAGCGGCGCGAAGGATACGACCGCGTCGAGACGGTTCCGGAATTCCGGCGTGAACGTCCGTTCGATCGCTTCGGTATCCTCGCCCTCGCGGCGGTCGCGGTTGAAGCCGATGGCGGCTTTCGCCATGTCGGACGC
>CAZRNL010000250.1:0-2746 GCA_964601395.1 uncultured Silicimonas sp.
CGAAAAGCGCGTGGCCATGGGCGAAAGCGGCAGGCGCGGTGTCGAAACGCTATACGTATGGGAAAGAGAAGCGGAGAAACTACTTGCAGTTTATCGAAGCATCTCGGGACCAGCCTGAGAAACGACCTCTGGACGTCGCACTCGAATGGTCAACTCGATTCACCTTCATGGCGTGATTGCGCTGTCTGGATCCTCGCCAAATCCTGCATTCCAGTCCATCTCGTCCACCATCACACCGCGTCAGCACGCCCAGATCATCTTATCGGTAATGCCCCAGAACACGGCGAGATCGCACGAAGATCGAAACGTTGACAACTGCAAACGACAGTGTTGTTGCCATAGCAACCCCCGATTCGCCAAACGGACCGAGCAACACCACGGTCAGCACGACCTTCGCGATCAGCGATGTCAAGAGGATTACCAGCAGGACGCCAAACTGCTCGTTGACGTGAAGAAGTTCCGAGTGGGGACTGAGCAGGAACGATACCCCGGCCGAGACCGCGAGAATCCGGAAAACGGCGATTGAGCTGGGATACTTGCTTCCATCTAGCACCGGGATGATATGGCCAGCAACCAGGATGGCCAGCAGCAGGACGGGCACCACCAGCGCGATCAGCTTGCGGTACTCGGCGTAGATATCATCGACTTCTTGTCGCGAGCCGGCCTTCTTGATCGTCGGGAAGAGAACGATCTTCACCGATGCTAGCCCAAGATTCACCAGACTGTAGTAGCGAAGTCCCGCACCGTAGCTAGCCAACTGATCATCGGTGCCAAGCAGGCGCAAGGCGAGCAGGTCGGCCTGGCTGAACAAAGCCATGACGATGAAGTAACCGAACATGAACTTGTAGTTGTTGCACGCTACGAAACGCACGACCTCGCGTAGGGGTCGCAGGTTGAATCCCCGCGGACGATCCCACACGAAGCACCAGAACACGATGAAGACCAGGGTGGCTGCAGCGCCCTGCAGCGTGACGACTTGCCAAGCCTGGACGGCATCGCCCAGACTCAGTACAAGGACCGCCACAAGAAGAACGATCAGCAACGTGCGATAGATCTCCACCTTGGCAAAACGTCCGAATTCGCCTTGCTGCTGAAAATGCGTCTGCACGAATTTCACCGCACAGTTCCCGAAGATCAGGAGCAACAAGGGAAGCATCACCACAGCCTTGGGCTCGTAAACCAGCGCAAGGATCGCTCCCGATAGAAGGACCAGGATCAACTGCAACGCCAGAAGGCCCGAAACGCTCTCGTCCAGTTTCAGCCGTTCGTGACCAACGATGTACAACCTGTTGATGCTGGATGCGATGATCTGAGATATCGTCGCCCCCACGGCAATCAAGAAGGTCAAATCCGCGAATTCGCGGGGCGTCATGAAACGGATCAGCGTCACACCCACAACACCGAGGAGTACCTTGATCATCGCGGTCGACGAAAGAACCTTCAATACCGAGCGCAGCATGATTCACCTTTGAAGAACTTCGTCGGCGGTGAGGGTGGTCCGGATCGTTCCGCGCAATCGGTACCGCTATCGGTCTTGCGTCTGGCCGAATTCACTGCTCATCAAGTGCTGCGGTTAGTGACGATTCGCCTGTACTGGTCCCGGCCCAGAACATATGCAGCACCCAAGCAAAGACCGAAAAACAGACCCCCGATGGTCATGTTCATGCGTAGCGGGCTCGAGCGCACGAAAGGAGGAGTGGCACGATCGAGAACATCGATATTGATGGCATCTCGATGTTCCTCGATGCGCGCGGTTTCCCTTTGTCGTCTGAGTTCCACCCATATCGACGATTGGGAGGCGACCTCGCGTTCTCGTGCTCGATACTCTTCCATCAGTTGCGGTGAACTCGCATAGGAACGGTTCTTGAGAATAAAATCTGTCAATTGGCGCTCCGCCTGCTCCAGTTCAGCCGTGGCGGTGATCAATCTTCCCTCGATGAACTGCCTATTCTGAATGGCCTTGGCACTCCGGAAATCCTTCAGGAACGAATCCAATTGGTCCACCAGGAAATTGGCGATCAGGGCCGAAAGTTCGGGATCATCTCTCACACCGACTTTCAAGACGGTGTATCCTGTGACCTTATCACGGGTCACCGAGATGATGTTCTTTCTTAGCTTCTCCTTCACCCGGAAGGCAGCATAGCGTTGCGAGCGTTCATCGCCATTGCCGTCAGCAAGGCCAAGGATGCGCTCCAACCCAGCGGGCTCGTCGAGGTGCTTCGAGGGCCACGCTTGCTCCATCAACAAGTTCAGGATACGATCCGACTTGATGATCTGCTCGTACAGCACCTCGAAGAACGACCCACTCTCGAAACTGGTCCCAGTGAAGGAAGCAATCTGGCCGAGCAGTGCTGAATTGTTGGCGCCTTGTCGCGGGAGGATGGTGACACGAGCGGTGTAGATCTCCGGCATCAGATAGGAGTAGCCAAGACAAGATGCGGCCATCAGTACGCCACAAGCGAAGATAAGCCACCGCTGCTGCCAGAGGCTGGTGAAGAGCGGAACCAGGTCCCCGGATTGGGGGTTCTCGGTCCCCCTATCCACCGTGTCGGCTTCCTCTGACATTCCCATGCTACGTCCCTTCGATGGGTACGGTGTGAAAGACCCGGGAAAGGCGCCGACCTGCGTACTCGAGAGATTTGGCTTCGATCTTCGCCTCATGAAGGCGTCGCGAGCAGAGGTGGTGGACCACCGTCACCTCCACCAAGAAGTCGCAAGCCACTCGATCTAGTCCGAGACCCGATCA
>CAZRNL010000250.1:2756-3663 GCA_964601395.1 uncultured Silicimonas sp.
CAAACCGTCGCCAGACTCGCCATGATCGCCGCGATCTCACGCAATGCCTCCAGCTTGCTCGGCCCTTCCGGCGGCGCCTGCACCGGCACCATGATCGTCGACCCCGGCAGCACCTCGTGCCCGCGCTTGTTCGGCTGCGACATCCCGTTCGGATGCACGACCCGCGCCCGCTTCTTGTCCGCTCGCTCGAGGTACCCGCCGGCCCGGTCGACGTACCAGTTGATGTTGCGCCCGTTCTCGAAGACCAGCGCCGTCGGGAACCCCACCTCGCCGACCACCGTCACCGCATCCAGCCGCTGCGGCACCAGCAGCACGTCGCCCCCCTCGAGCACGACATCCGCCGGCCCGCCTGGCCGCGCCAGCGCGGCTTCGAGATCGATCGCGAGGTTGCCGAGCCCCGCGCGCTCGATCCTCGCCCCGCGCGCGTATGCCTCCGGTTTCAATCCGCCAGCCCTGGTGACCAGGGTGGAGAGCCGTTCTCCCGCATGTTCGAGGCTGAACACTCCGTTGTAGAAGACCTCGCCCCGCACGGTGACCAGCCGCTGGCGCTCGTACCAGGGCAAGCGCCTGACCACGACGTGGTCGTACGGCTCGAGCAAGACATCCTCGCCCCGCAGGAGGAAGTCCGGCGAAAGATCGAACCTCAGCGTCTGGACGATCGACCCCACCGGCGGCTGCGCCGCGCTGGAGAACACCTTCGCCTCCTGCAACCGCTGAACCTCGACCCTCGTCAGGTCCGCCGACGCCGGCAGCCCCCCAGCCCGCACCAGCAGATCCCGCAACGTCAAGCCCCGCCGGTACTCGAACGTCCCCGGTTCTCGCACCTCGCCGCTGACCGCCACGGTTTCGCGGTCGCGCATGCGCCCCTCGGCGAACACGTGCAGCACGTCCCGCTCCCGCAGCAGCA
>CAZRNL010000250.1:3673-4935 GCA_964601395.1 uncultured Silicimonas sp.
GCTACGCGCGCATGGACGAAGCCGGCTGCCCATTCTGCTTCACCATCGACGGCGACACACTCAAGGACAACACGGTGACCGTCCGCCACCGCGATACGCAGCAGCACATCCGGCGCGTCACCCTGCAGGATCGCCCCCAGCGGCACGGTCAACGACGACCCCCGCTCCCGCTGGTCGACGCGGTCGATGAGCGCCACCTCGAGCAGCACGTCCGGCCAGGCCCCGCCAGCCTCCTCGATCAGACCGCGCACGGTGCGGCCGTCGTGGTACTGGTACCGCCCCGGGTTCTTGACGTGCCCCTTGATCTCCACCCAGCCCCAGAGCTTGTCCGCGACCGCGCCGACGGTCACCACGTCGCCGTCCAACAGCCTGGCAGAGGTCGGGTCGAGCACCTGTCCGGTCACAGGGTCGAAGTGCACGTCCCGGAAGATCCTATCCGGCTGGTCGGGCCGAGCACCCGCGTGGCCGCCTGCGGCGTGAACCCGCCCGCGAACCGCAACAGGTCGCCGATCGCTTCCCCCGCCGCCAACTCGTAGAACGCCGGGCGCCGCACCGCTCCCTGCAGCAGCACCGTCGTGCCGCGCGGAGGCACCAGCACGGTGTCGCCCTCGCGCAGGATCACATCGCCGTCGCGTTTGCCCTCCAGCAGGTAGCGGTAGACGTCGAGCCCGCCGGCCGCCGCACCGTCGCGCAGCAACCTCACGTCGCGCAGGCTGCCGGACTCCGCCGGTCCGCCCGCGGCATACAGCGCCGTCAAGATGGTGGCGACCGAGCTGAGCTCGTACGCGCCGGGCTGCTCCACGTCGCCGATCACGTAGACCCGGATCGCCCGCAGCAGTCCGAGCGACACGTCGAGCTGGATCGATCCGTCCTTCAGCCCCGCGTAGCTGCGTTCGAGGCGCTCGCGGACCGCCGCGGTGACCGCCGCCAGCGTGCGGTTGTGGCAGACCACCTTGCCGCCCCGCGGCAGGATGATCGACCCGTCGCGGTCCACCATGCGCTCGATGCGGAACTCCACCTCGCCCCAGACGTCCACGACGAGCTGGTCGCCCACGCCGATCAGGTAGTCGGCGGGCACCGGTCCGAAGCTCGGCGGGCTGAACACGCCGGCGCCGAGCCGGAAGAACGACCGGCCGAAGACGTCGAGCCGCGCCCCCGTGGTCGCAAGCGTCTGCAGCGCGTCCTCGGCCTCACCGACCGACAGCGGCTCGTCGCTCAGCGGCAGGCGGACCTCGGGCGCCTCGGTCCAGTAGCTGCGCTCG